>CAJOQN010000114.1 GCA_905236535.1 uncultured Bacilli bacterium | reverse complement strand
TCCGACTTCGAATCCGATGCCTCCGGTTCCGATGTTGAGGCCGAGGGACAGGTGGTTGAACATGTTCTTGTCGTCCCTGAGCTGTGCCTTGGCTGTCACTGCCGACAGCAGTATCGCTGTCGTGATAATGATGGTCTTTTTCATAATGTCGTACTATTCTGTGTTGTATTATTTCACTTTGACATATCGTTTCTCTCCGTCTATGATATATAGGCCACTGCGCTTGATCTTACTAAGCTTGGTGCCACTGAGAGTATATATCGAAGGACTGGAGCCTGAAGGTCTTGAGGATTCCGTAAGGGTTTCTATTCCTGTATCCCCGGCCACCTCGTAGTGGAATTCCGCCACGTCGCTGTCATACATCAGTCTTGCCATGGCTATGACCTTGAGTGTCATGCTCTGGTCTATGACAATCGGCCTGCCGTCGAACACCTTGCGTGAGCCGTTGTCGTCGCACGGGCAGCTGCCATCCAAGGTATAGTATATGGTGGCACCTTCGGTAGCACAGGAGAGCATGATTTCCGTACCCTTGTCCACTGTGCTGCCGGATGCGATGCTGCTTGTGGGAGTCTTTACGGTAATGCTGGAAATCGGTTCGACATTCACTATGGTTTCAGCCACCTTGTCCGTACCATCCATGGTAAACGTAAGTGCTGCCGTGCCAGGCAATGAGCCCGACATGACTATAAAGGCTTCACCCTTGTCATCAAGGACGACCTGTTCATCCTCGACACTGAGAATCATTGGTGAAGACGAACTGACACGCATGGTCTTACCCTTTGCCGCCGACACGGGATATGCCAACACGCTCATTACCCGGGTATCGCCATAGCCGACCACAGCCAAAGGCTCACTCTCAATCCGTTTGATTTCCTGCTCGATGACAAATGCCTGCTCATAGTCGTCCTGCATACGGATGCCGGCATAGCTTTTTACCCTGTTGCTAATCAGGAGAGTGACATTTTCCGACTCAAACGGCTGTCTGGCATTAAAACGGACTTTGGATGCATATCTTATACTCTCGTCATCGTATGACGTCTCTGCATTCAACAGTTCTATACTGCCATCGACAGGATTTCCGTTTTGCCGCACGGCTATATTGTCCGCAGTCAGCAGTTCGGGCATCATGTATTTGTCAAACTCTATCTCGATGGCATCCTCGTAGGCACGGGCAGCTTTCACCTCCGGCTGACGGTTCTGCTTCATGGCAATGTTCACGTCAAGCTGTGGTGGCGGTACAGGAAGCCAGTCCGAGTATGTGGTCTCATAGCCTTCCTTCTCGAACTTCACCTGCCATAGTCCCTGCGGCACATCCCATGCATACATTCCGTTTTCATCTGTAAACAGGGGGTTCTCCTGAGCATATTCCGAGGCATCCCACTTGACGACGTTTTCATGCAGGTCGCCATACATATCCTCGACAGTCTCCTTGTAATAGGCAGTAGCAGTCACTCCCTCTATGCGATTTGACGATACAGCCTCATAGACATAGCCGGAGGGGTCATGTATAGGAGTTGCTGCAGAAAGTGTCGTCTGGCCTGCTGACGGTCTTTGTTTATCGGGGTCTCCACATTTTGCACTCCCATTCACCATAGCCAGTATTTCATTCATGTGCCTCCTGTTGTCTTGGTCAAACCGACGGTTCAAGCTGTTTACTCCCCAGGAAGCCAAAGTCAATCCGATAGATACACCCACAGATAAGCCTAATGATGCAGGAGCAGCAATAAGACTAACAGCCTGCCCCACAGCCAATGCTGCGTTGGTCACTCCTATGCCAATTCGCTTGGCTCTGTCCAGATTTTGATATTCCCTTGCCTTCTGCTCTATCCTTTGTGCCTCGTCATAACTGCAGACGACATAGAGATTTCCAATCAAGTCTGTCCAATCATTGAATGAATCAAAAGCATTGCGCAAATCATTTCTTGTCTGAAATGCCGTAGATACATAATGCAACCCTGATGCTGCAACTTGCAAACCAGCCTGTGCCCTGCGAAGCCTTGCCATGTTCCGGAGATTTTCCTCCATATCCATGTACATTATGCTACTTACGGGGCCATAATTTCCACTCTGCTGAAGGTATTGAATGGCCTCTTTCAGGCATACGTCCCTTATCTGTGCGTTTCTCAGACATTCATCTACCAGTGCACCGGCTACATCCACGGCAATTCCGGCAGCCGTGCCATATCTGTCAACTATTTCGTCAACCGTTTCGACGAAGTTCCGTAAGTCGCCAGCAGTCTCTCCGACGGACGGAACCAAGTCACCCAAGTCAATTTTAATCTTATCGCCAGTAACAGGATTGGTTATTTCGTTTGACTCAGGAGACCTCACCCATCCTGCGGCGTTTTCTGCCTTTCCTTGCTCTGAATCCTGGGTAGTACCGTCTCCTTTCCTGCCTGTTACTACCGGAGACGACTGAGAATTGTCCTGCCGATACTCTCCGTCGCCGACACGCAGGTCTATCGCATCCCATTTAGTCAAATCGTCATCAACAGGCAGCTGCTCCGTTATTCTGCTCCATACGTTTCTGTATTCCTCCTCGCTTTTTACATTCTTCAGTGCTTCAAGAAGGCTTTTTTCCGTATCGCTCAACTGGACACTGTTCCTATTGCACCCTACTAGTTCCGCCAGTAAAGCCATCTTTGACTCTATGTCATCAGAGGACAACAGAGAATCAGTGATGCCATTCCTAATCTCTGTTCCCAGAGAGTCAATCTTGTCTATATGAAGAGAATCCAATTCAGCATAGTAATTCATGAATGGCTCTATCGCCCTTAGAGTATCACATTCTATCTCGGAATCCGCATCATAGTCAACACTGACGTTTATAGGCAGATTATTGGATTCGAAGCGGCTGTTGGCCACCCATCGGTCTAAATTCCCGTCATATTCCGCCTGCAATTTCCTGACTTCGTTCTTGTCTGTATAGACATTGACTACGACACCAGAGACGACATCGGGAGAGTTCGTAGTAAGGTCTGTTACAAACGATATATTCGTGCCTGTATAGAACATATAGGATGACGGCGTAGTAGTCCCCTTTTCAAAATCAAACGTGACATTTACGTTTTGACGAAGGTAACTGTTGTAGAAAGTCATCAGCACGTTCTTCAGAGAAACATGATTCTTATTGTAGAAGACAGGCAGGACATCAGACACCAACCCGACATCCTGTCTGGTACGGACCTTTGCCTGAATATTGTGCGTAGAGAGGTTGTAGGCATCGTTAAGTTCGCAGGTGGTTGCCCATGTACCGTTTGCCTTTGAGGTCGTCTGCCCAATCAGCACGCCGTTGTCGTATATCTCTACCGACGATGCTCCTATTGCCGTTCCGCAGATGGGAATCGTCGTCTTTGCCACCGTGGACGGTACGGATATGGACAGGTTCCTGGCCGTGTAGGTAGCCGAGCCGATAGGCTGGCTCAGCGTCTCGCCGTCCAGGTCAAAGCTGACGAAGGCACTGGGGGAGAACTCTCCGCCAAGTGTTGGTATGACACAGAAACGTACACGGTCGGTATAGCGGGACACGGGTATGGTCAGCTGATTGCCGTTGAGCGTATAGCTGCCTGTGGTATTACCGACCATCACGGAATTCTCCACGAACTGACAGGACTCCGGCAAATCGACGATCATGCTTACGTTGCCTACTGCTGCCGCATAGGCGGACTTGAAGTCTATACGGCCTGTAAGGGTGAGGTAGTTGCCCACCACTATACTTGGCTTGTTTACGGTGAACGACGTGTTGTCGCCAGTATAATAGAGCTTGCTTTTGTCCAACCTGGGTACTTCGGCAATGTCTATGGTGCTTACGCTGCCACTCCTGACCTCTACCGTATTGCTGACGTAATCCACGCCCTCGGCCAGGCCGGACAGGGACAACTGTGTCATGTCGTAGATCGTGTTGAAGAGACGGCTGTCACCCATTGTGACGAGTGTGTATCTGCCGTCGGTCAGGTCTCCTATGGTCAGCCGGGCATCGGTGTAGGCATACGTCCTGACGAGTTTGCCTGCAGCGTCGTACAGCGTGCCTACGACTGAAGCATTGCCTGTCTTCGTGAACGTGGACATAATCTTGCCAAGCTCTACAATGTCGAACGTGGCCGCTGCCTTCTGGCCGGAAACGGATACCTGCGTCTCTACCGGCATAAACGCTCCGGTACGGCTCCTTGCCGTCAGACGCAACACATCGCCATCCCCGATCTCCTCCAACAGCACGATTTGCGGATATTGCACGCTGAACTGCGTGACAGCCCGATTCCCGGTCACGTTGAACAACGTATAGTCTATGTTCTGATAGTCGCTGTACCATTTCTGCCTGTCGCCGTTGACATCCGTATAGGTGAATCCGATGCTAACGGTTGCTCCTGTTACGGGCCTTAGCAATATGTCCGGAACGACTATTACGTCCGTTCCCTCAAAATTGCCATCGGCGTCGTCAAGGGTCTGGCTTACGTAATCGGCTGCTGCGACGGCCAGCGACGTGGGCACGTTGGCCACGTCGAGGGCAAACGCACCGTTCCTGTCTGTACGGTAGTTGACAGTCTTGCCGTATTTACCGAATGTCTGTGAGGCACTGACAGTGGCACCGTCCAACGGAAGGCCTGTCGCCGCATCACGGACAATGCCTGTAAGACGTATGCGTCCAATAGGTTCCAACTGACATACGACATCGTTGCCGCCATCGCCCGACACATATTCCGCAGCCTGGGGTGCAACGTACTGCATGGCCAGGTCCTGCGACAGTTCTACGCGGTAACTGACGTGTGCCCCCACGGGAAGTCCGGAAACGGAATATCCCTGAGCAAGGTAGCCGCCATTCGCATCGGTCCATGTGACCTGCGTGTTTCCGGTCACCGCGACACCGTCGGGCGTCCTTACCTCAATGGTGATGTCCTGAGGCCTGGACAGGTCCGTTAATACGACGGACACATCCTCGTCCCTTACCTCAACCCCATCGATGTGTCCGAAGACATCGCCACGCTCGTTGCGCAGGACGACGTTCCATTCAGTATTGCGTATGATGTTGGCAAAGGTGTAAGTCTGGCGGTCGGTCATAACGTAATGCATACGCTGTCCGCTCCTGGCATTGGTCAGTTCCAGCCACATCCGGGAATAGTCCTTGGGATCTACGCCTTCGGGCAATGACACGGACAGACTGCGAATGTCCTCCTGAATGGGCAATATGGTGAACCCTTTCCAAACCGAGGCATCCTGATACCGTGCAATGGCTGCCGCGGGGACATATACGACCAAATCCCCCGGTACTCCGGTGAACACGTCGCTTTCCAGCGCAGGCGGCGTCATTGCATATACGATAAGCGACGAAAGCTGACTGCACTGGTAGAATGCCCTGTAGCCGATCTTCTCGACGGAGGCCGGCAGATAGGCTGACTCCAACTTGGTATAGTCAAAGGCATACGACGGCACGCCGGTGATGCCACTTACACGGCAGAGGTCCAGCAACTGGCAGTTGGAATAGGTATTGATGATGCCTAAGTCGTTGTTGTTGACGATTCCTGCCACGGTAATCATCGACACGTCCGACGACGAGCTGCTGCCTATGGCCGCCTTGACGGCACTCTGCAAGGAACCGGCCGTAAAGTCATCGACTATGACCTCGCCCAAGTTCTTGTTCCAATAGTTCCTGGCAGGGTTTGCAGGGTTTGCAGGGTTGTACGCATACTCGGCAATCAGCCGGCTGTCATGCGAAGGCATGGTGTAGGTGAAATCCATTTGCCCGGACACGACATTGCCGTCGGCATCCTTCCACCGGACGAAGGAGAAATTGCTGTTGCTATATGCATACAGGTGAATGGTCTGGCCTGCCTCCAAGGTGGCAGAACTGGTATTGAACGAACCTGCCACAGACGGCAGTGCCGCAATCTCAAGCCGGTAGCCGTCTGCCTGGGCCTGTACGGCACTTGCCCAAAGCAAGGCAACGGCCAGCAAGAGACAGGTATGCAGTCTTGTTCCTATATTTTTCATTGTATATGTTACTTTATCACGATTTTTTCAGATATTCCGTCAACGTTCACGATATAGACGCCAGAAGGCAGAGTGACTGTTGCGGCGGATACGGTGCCGCCGTAGTGCTTCCTGCCGTCCGTCCCAAACACGCTGATGCTCTTTGCACGGCCGAATGAGAACTCTATCCTGCCGTCCACGGCCTTGATCTCGCCGTCGCCAAACGCCTCGACCTGTGAAACGGACGTAACATTTCCCGTGAGGGACACTACGAGCCTGGCATTGTCCATGCCTGCCCTTGCCTCGAAGACGTAGTCGCCTTGAGACATTGGCCACACGATGCCCGTGCCGGTATCCAGTACGGTGACGTCACCTGCCTGTCCGGCAGGCAGGCCCGCGTCGCCGCTGAGGCTGAAACGATATTCGCCTGCAACCGGGGCAT
The DNA here is from genome assembly GCA_905236535.1 of uncultured Bacilli bacterium. GTDB lineage: Bacteria > Bacillota_I > Bacilli_A > RFN20 > CAG-826 > RGIG3315. The sequence continues at coordinate 1,362 of CAJOQN010000114.1, read as the reverse complement.
ATATGGAGAAGGTCACGATTCCGTCGCCATGCGGACGCTCGTTAATGGCATAGCGCACACCACGGTCTATGCTGAACAGCTGGGGCGACAGCGGGACATCCTGCATGAATTTCGGCGCATCCCTGTCGCTCTCGTAGCCTGCTGAGGAACGTTCGTTGACGACGACCCTGCTGACATCCGTATCGGTACCGTCGGACAGGGTGAAATTAAGGATCCTGCGCGCCGGAACTACACCGGCAGACGTGCGAGCCTCGGCCAGCGTCCTTGCCTCGTGCGTATCCTGACGACCCTCACGACTGAAGGTAATGTCGGCGCTATTTACCGGACGCTGCACGAAGAATGACTCGAACGGCATGAGGACGTATTTGTCGTCAGTCAGAGAGTATGCCTGATAGCCGTTGCCGTTCCACACGATTATGTTACCGTCATGAGCTATGTAGCGACTGTCGTAGAAACACGGATATGGATTGCCTACAAGATTCCAGCTGCGATTGTGTGCAAACTCAGCCTGGTGTTCCTCCAGAGGCAGCGTGACATCCTGTGTGGCGAAGATGTCGTTCTTGCGTGTGTCGTTTATCGCCTTGAAGGTCAGGAGCGAAGCCTGTCCCTGCCCATCCTTGGTGAGCTGCAGGATATAGCCCTTCCTCGCCTCGATGCGGTCACCTGCCTTGACGTCGTCCCATGTGTCCGTCATCATGCCAGCGGCACGAGCCTCGCCGTCGTACCTGCGCAGTGCCCAATAGGTGTCGCCGGGCACGTCGATGTCACTTACACTGGCATTGAAAGGCAGCGTGACGAAGTGCCAGCGGTCGCGGCAGACGTTCATCTTGACAATGACGCTGTCAGCACGCACAAAGCCATGGTTGACAAGGGTCGTGGGATGGTAGTAGTCGATACCGGTCTTGGTGAAGCGGCTTGATGTCTGCGACCCAAGATTGACGGTCTGGACATACTTGCCCAGAGACAACGTGGCATCGTCGTCCACAGTAAGGTGTCCCCTGACGCCAAGATCTGTCGGGAGGTAGTGCAGTTTCAGGTCCGGCTTTGTCGCAAAAAGCGGGTCCTCGCTGACGGACTTGCCGGAATACTCCTCGGTCTTGCTCACGTAAATGTCGTAGAGCCAACGGTCAACGGCGGCACTGCGTACCGGCGACAGCTGTCCGTCGCTGCTGACGACCTGATAGTTGAGGATGTGGGCGCCTTCTGCCAGATGTGACAGGTTGAGAGTCCTGCTTTCGGCATCATACGCTTCCGTCTGCATAGTAGATATATCGTTGTCGAACCAATAGCGGACGCCTGTCACGGCATAGTCCTTGAAGTGTTCCTCTTCGGACGGTATGCGGTAGAACGAGGACGTGCGCG
>CAJOQN010000113.1 GCA_905236535.1 uncultured Bacilli bacterium | reverse complement strand
TTATGCCATTCTATAAGAACAGAATATGAAGCTGTAACATATTTATTAAATAAAAAAAATAATAATAAAAACTATCAAAAAAATGAAGAAAACAAAACCCAAAACAAACATCGCGATACCTTTGTCTTTTATGTCGTCTTTCTTTAAATCTCCACTTGAAATCCATTTCCATGCCCAATCCATCAACACAAGTGCCGCCCCAAGGAACGCCAACGTACGTAATGTTTTGATAACCGGCGACAATTGACTTATCAATTCGCACACCCCAGATGCAGATTCCTTGGCCGCAAACGCATTTTGCGCGAACACGGAAACACCAATCATTACTGTCATTAAATATTTTGAAATCTTTTTCATAACTAATCTCCTTTTCCGTATAATTTTATCACAAAAACACCACCGTTTCAAACAAAAAACACCACCAAACAGTGGTGGTGTTTTATTTCATAACCAAAAAAACATTATTTTTCAGAAATTGTATAGAAACGACGTGTCACCGGAACCATTTCAACCCCACAACCGGATGAACATTTTGTGCACGCAGGTGCCGATTCTTTGACCGCCGGAACCAAAATCTTGCGGTCATTGCGTTCCATACGACCCGCGTTATCACGTGCAAACAAATCTGCACAACGTGTATTTCTATATACGACACGGTTGCTGCCGTCTATACCACGAATACCTTCGGAATAATGACGTGCATATTCATCCATATAGTACACGCAATCATCACCATCTTGGGTATAGCGAATATCACCCTTGTAATAGTCATAGTATGTGCAACCCGAAAGTGCCGCAACCGCAAAAATAGAAGCCAAAAGTTTTTTCATCACGTTTTCCTTTTATATGTTATCTCTGACCTGCCCCCGATTCGTTCACATATATTTTTGCACAAATATTTGTCCAGTCAACTATTTTGTGCATTTTTTCTGCGATAAATTTATACAGGATTATAACAAAATATGTTATAATAATGTCAAGCAAATTTAACGAGAGAGCCCACCCATGAAATACCAAGAATACGGTCTTGTAAACACCAATGCAACCTTTCAAGATGCCATCATCAATCGTTATGCAATCGGTGCATTTAATTTTTATAACCTTGAAACATTTGCCGCAATTTTGGGTGCCGCCCGCCAAAGCCACAGCCCGATTATATTGGCCGTATCAGAATCTGCATTAAAATATATGGGCGATGATATATTGATGTCAATGATTGGCGCATCGCATATTACGCCGGACGAAAGAATCACATTACACCTTGACCACGGTCATTCATTTGACGCGTGCAAACATGCCATAGATTTGGGTTTTTCCAGTGTCATGATAGACGCAAGCAACCTGTCCTTTGATGAAAACGTGAAAATTTCCGCGATGGTCGCCGAATATGCACATCAACACAACGTATCAACCGAGGCCGAATTAGGCACCCTGCGCGGTCAAGAAGACGAAAATACTTTTTCCGATACCGAACTTTACACCAATCCCGCAGACGTTTATGATTTTGTGTCACAAACAAACGTTGATTCATTGGCGGTTGCCATCGGCACAAGTCACGGCGCATATAAAATGAAATCACCAACCCAAGAATTGCGCTTTGACATATTGGCGAATATTATGGATTTGTTGCCGAATTTCCCACTTGTTTTACACGGTGCGTCATCTGTACCATCGCATCTTGTGCAAACGATAAACGAAAATGGTGGCGATATAAAAAATGCACTTGGCATACCGGTTCAACAATTGCAACGTGCAACTACAACAAATATATGTAAAATAAATGTAGATACAGATTCCCGCTTGGCATTTACGGCGGCAATTCGCGAAACATTTAATAATAAACCCGATGTATTTAATCCACGTGAATACCTTGGTGCCGCAATGCACGCGGTATACGAAAACACATTGGATGAAATAATAAATATTATGGGGTCCGCCAACAGATTGGCATAACGACTATTTTGATTTTGTTATTTGTGGCAATCCGTGCGATGCACGATATCTGTCAATTTGACCGATAATATCATGGGTTGGCGTAATAAGCCATGCAGACCTTTCTTCAAACGTATTTTGATACAAACGATAGTCATCGTTTAACATGGCAATACCACAATCCCAACCATTTTTTTGTAAATCTTGTAACAGATTATTGGTTGGTGCATCTATCACATAATGTTGTTTCAATAATGGCGAAACCGCCTCTGTGACACAAACATCTATCGCAGCAACCATTTGTGAATGAGTATATTTTTGGATTTCACACATAAAATCTTTCATGCGTCCACCATAAAGACCAAGCGTAGATAAGTTAGAATTTGCATAATGTCCAAGAACTTCATGCTTAATGGTACCCACCACTTCATCCACACTTGGTTTTTGTAAACCACCCCAATATGCGGTATTCAAACTAATTTCACCTGTGCGCATATTAAATGTACCGCCCACACCCATGTTTTGTTTATTCAAAAACAAATTGATAGATACCGGACGACCAACCTTTCCAAAAAATTCATCATTCAACTTTTTTTCCAATAACCGTATAAAACGTTCATGCGCATCAGGATTTGTTTCGTTTACATCAAAATTCTTGATACATTCCACCAACCTATCGTCTGATGCCAACATTTGAACCATTTTATCATTTACAAATTGCACATATTTATCTTTGATGACTTGTGGCACCGCATCCCATAAAACCTTGTCTTGTTTATCACCAACCGTGGCCAGTGCATCAAAATACAAATATATTAAATAAAAATATTCGTTCATTAAACTGGCCGTTTCATCATCCAACGCGACATCCAATTTTGCATTTTTGTCTCTAAAAACGGCCCCCGTATCTAATGTGCCAAATTTGTTCATAAAAGGTTCTAATTTTTCTTCAATTTCCTGAATATATTCGGCCCCTTCTTTTTGAATTACTTCAATTTTTTTGCATATATCATCATAGTCATAATACATAGACGCATCATCTTCTATTGGTTTCCACATTTCTGGATGCGCATACAATATTTGTTGCAATTCTTGTTGTTTATTTCTGCGTTCAAGATATAATTTTTTCAATTCAGGGTATTTTTCTACTTCTGGAATAATATTCCCATTATCATCAATCAATACTTCCAAACCGACATCCGCCATCATTTTGCTGATATCACCCGCAGAATTGCAAACAAACGCATACAATTGCTCTGCATACTGGCGCAATTCTTCAAGATTTTTAGTATTTTTCTTTGGCAAATTCGCACTTTGTTTCTTGCCGCGTGCGCGAACTTTGTCTGTGAAACGCTTTAAAAATGGCTTCATTGGTCAACCTCTTTTTTGCAAAAAGATTAACACAAAAATATTTAATGTCAATTACAAAAACACCATAAAACAACAAAAAAAACGGCGCAATCGCACCGTTTTTTTAACAATTATTGTAAACACTTGTATTATTTTGCACGTTCAACATATTCCAATGTTTCGGTATTCACTACAATTTTTTCACCTTGTTCAATGAATACAGGAACCTGAACGCGTACACCGTTATCCAATATGGCG
>CAJOQN010000112.1 GCA_905236535.1 uncultured Bacilli bacterium | reverse complement strand
TGGGAAATGGGAAGAAGCCGAAAAGAAAGCCGCAGAAGCACAATCGAAAATACCTGCCCACCTTCGCTACAATGGAGGTGGGAGTTCGGGAGGCTCTGGAGGTTCTGGAGGTTCTGGAAGAAATGGTGGCGGCACTGACCTTAAAGATGAGGAAGAACGTGCCGAGGCTCTTTCTGAACTGCAAGCCAAAAATCGCCAGGCAGAAATAAACCAGATGGCAGAGGGTGCGGAAAAAAAACGTGCCCAGTTGCGTCTGGACTATGAAAAAGAGATAGCGGAACTTGCCGCACTTGAAAAGGAATGGCGCGATGCGCAGAATGGAGAACTGACTAAGGACCAAACGGCCGCATTAGATGCTGCTCGTACACTGGCAAAATCAAAACTTGCTGCAGGAGAGGCTGAAATAGCAGATGATGAAGCGGAACGGGAAAGAGTACGCCGTAAGGAACAACTACAATCGATGCGCCAGTACCTGAAGGAATATGGCGATGAGTTACAACAAGAGTTGGCTATCACGGAGGACTATCGGGATCAGATTGCAGAAGCGCGTGCCAATGGTGACGAGGGAAAGGCATTGCTCCTTGAACGTAAGCTGCAGGAGGAATTGAGTAATAAGAGACTGACCAACTTGCGCAACTCGCAAGAGTACATTCGCGCGTTTGAGAATTTGGGCAATACCTCAACACAAACATTGCAGTCACTCATAAGGAAGTTCGAGGATGCCAAGGATGCTGCAGCCAAGAGCCTTGACCCCCATCAGTTGAGGGAATATACAGAGACCCTTCAGCAGATGTATGATGAGCTTGACAGTCGTAATCCCTTCGAGGCTCTGACGAAAGCATTGAAAGACCTTGCAGACGCTCAGAAAGAAGTCAAGGATGCCCAGGCCATCTATGACAGAGTAAAGGGCGGTCATACCGTTATCAATGCCTCGACAGGCAGCTCCTATACGGAAGCAGAGGCAAGCCGGTTGCTCGCCGCAGCCAAAGACAAAGAGTCGAAGGCTTATACCAAGCTGATTAAAGCGTCAACGGATTGTGCGAAAAGACTTAATCAGTTTGCTGACACCTTGAACCAACTCGGGGAGATGGTCGGCGGTAAACTTGGAGACTCACTTGGTGCTCTCGGCAATATACTTGGCTCTGTTGGTGGAGCCTTTGAGAACATCAAGAATATCAATGTCAATGCGACGGGCATAGAGAAGACCCTTGGACAGTTCTCAGCCGTGGCAGGCACGGTGTCTGCAATGGTTGATATGAATCGACAACTCGACAAACTTTTGCCGGATGCGGAATCTCTGTACGAACACTATGCCGCCAAGCAGCGTGAACTAAACGAGAAGCGCATGCGGATGATCGAGTTGGAGATTGAGCAACTGGAACAACGTCTGGAGAGTGAGTCGTGGTTTTACGAGAACGGCTTGACACAACTGAAGAAGAACGCTGAGTTGAATGCCCAATACGCAAAGGCTTATGGAGAGGTAGCTGCGATGCCGCAAGAAATCTATAGGAATGCCAGTAGCGGTTTCTCAAAATGGGCGCCAGCCATCTTTGGAGCGATTATAGGTATAGTTGCAGGTATCCTGACCTTCGGTGCAGGAGCAGGCCCTGGAGCAGCACTTGGTGCAGCCATCGGCTCTGCCATTGGTGGCACTGCTATCGGTGCGGCACTCGGTGCGACAGTTGTGGCAGCCATCGGAACTGCTATCTTTTCAGGCGTCGGAGCCGCATTGGGTAATGCTGTCAGAGCCGGTATTGACGGTCTGACCTATAAGGAAGGTCAGACTGCCGCCATCAACAATATGCGTGTGCAGACAAGGCATAAAACTTTCTTCCGATCTGAAAAGACGCAAGACTTGCAGTCGTGGGTGAAAGAGAATTGGGGCCAAGACTTGTTCGAGGAAGTCAAAGGTGTGCAACTCATCGACCCAGAGGTGGCAAAGAAAATCCTGGAAAAAGGCCCGACTTTGGTTGGCGAGACACGTGAGACTCTTGAACAGCTGCTTGAATACAGCGAAAAGATACGAGAATTTATCGACGAGGTGCATGAGTATGTGTCCGAAGCATTCTCCCCACTCGTTGATAACCTCACAGATGCTTTGTGGGACTGGCTTTCCAGTGGCGAAGATGTGATGGATAAGTTCAGGGAGTATGCTGCAGATACGTTCAAGAACATAGCTCAGGACGCTTTGAAAACCATGATAACGAAGAATATCTTCGAGCCATTCCAAGAGCAGCTTGAAGATTTAACCATCGCCTATTCGACAGGCCAGATTGACGAAACTGCCTATATGGCCGCTGTGGCTGAGTTTGCCAAGCAAGCCTCCGCTGCTATTGAAGCCCAGTTGCCTGTTCTGCAGAATGCAGCACAGGTAATGGAGATGGCTATGGAGGGTGCAGGTATCGACATTGTTGGTAATGACACCGTCCAGCAGAGCGGCAAGGCCGGAGCCTTCACGACAATGAGTCAGGACCAGGCTGGCAAACTGGAAGGGCTGTTTGTAAGCGGTCAGATGCACTGGGCGAGCATGGACGACAGGCTGGAAGACGTAGCCAGCCGTATGAGTTCGGTGCAGGACCACCTCCGCCAGATAGCAACGAACACAGGCAGCAGCGCTCAGTCGCTGGGTGAGATTAAGGAAGACTTCAAGAAAATGATTCGTGACGGACTGAAAGTGAAATAGACTATGGCACATATACTATCAGGACAG
>CAJOQN010000111.1 GCA_905236535.1 uncultured Bacilli bacterium | reverse complement strand
TGTAAGATATTTCGGAGGCATTAAACTTGGTGCTGGAGGATTAATAAGAGCATACAGTAAAGCTACTAGTGAAGCATTAAAATATACTATTCTAGAAGAAATATTTATATATAACTATTATGAATTAGAAGCAAATTATGATGATTTAAAACTTTTAAATACTTTAACAAAAGACTTAGATATCACAAGAAAAGATTTTAATAAAAATATTATTTATAAAATAAAAATACAAGATGATAAAGATAATATTGAAGAATTATTTAAAAATACAAATATAACAATAAAGAAACTAAATTAATAGTTTCTTTATTTATTACATTTTTTTGACATTTATCATAATTTTATCAATTTAGATATTTGATAATTATTATGTATTTAAATATAATTATTGCTTAAAGCAAATTAAAAATGTAATGTTTAAATAGTCTATCAATATTTAAAATCATCAATTTGCATATATGTTTAGCTCCGGGTATAATTGTTTTGAAATGTTTAATTGTTAGGCGTTATCTTTTAATTTTTTCTAAAAATTAGGAGGTTACCATTATGATTAGAAGAGAAGTTTATATCTTGATGCTATTTATAATAGTTGTTTTGTTAATCATGTTACTTTTCAGGGTAATTGGCTCGATAAAATAAGCACCTAACTAATTGTTAGGTGCTTTACCATACAGTAATGCCTAACAAACGAAAATTAGGCATTCCCTTTTAATATTATGAAGTTTCCTTCATATATACATCTTAACATATTTTTTTATTATGTTCAATTATTTTAATAGTTACAGTTATAATTTTATATCCTGATTTGTAGTTTGTATTCTCAGAAACATAAACTTTAACATTTATTTTTTTCTATCATATTTTTTTATTTGATGAACTTTGCCATCTTTTAAAGATTTAGGTACATTTATAATTCTTTGATTAGATGAACCTCTATAACTTAATGTCAAACTTCTTTGCTCAAGTATAAATGGACCATCTACTAAAACATCTACATATTTTAATAATTCTTTCATGTCTTCTACTTTTAATAGATTTTCAAATAGAAATCCAGTATATGCCCAAACATTTAATCCTTTTTCTTTAGCATATTTTGCTATTTCAGTACATGCTTTAGCTTGAAAGAAAGGATCTCCTCCGGATAAAGTTATTCCATCTTGAAGCGATAAATTATCTATTTCTTTTTTTATATCTTCTATATCTACTAAAGTTCCTGTATTAAAATCCCATGTTTCTGGATTATGACACTCTTTACAGTGATGAGAGCATCCTTGTGTCCAAATAACCGATCTTAATCCTTCTCCATCGACAATACTATCTACTAGAAGTTCTTTTGATGCTAATCTGATTTTCATTTTATGCTTTACCGTGTTTTACTCTATCGTGTTCTTCAGCACGTTTTCCGTTATTGAATCGATCTACTGTACCTACTAAATAACCTGTAATTCTTCTTATACGTTCAAATTTAACACCATCTGCTTCAGTTCTACCACATCCTGGGCAGATATCATTTATTACCCCAGTAAATCCACATACAGGATCACGATCTACAGGATGGTTAATTGCTCCATAACCTATTCCTTGTTCTTTCATTTGTCTTACTATTTTTTCAAATGCTTTTACATTTGTAGTAGGATCTCCATCTAGTTCGATATAAGAGATGTGTCCAGCGTTAGCTAGTGCATGGAATGGTGCTTCGGCTTTTATCTTTTTGTCAATAGTAGTTTTAAAGTATACTGGAATATGGAATGAGTTAGTGTAATTTGGCCTATCAGTTACTCCTTTTATTTTTCCATAAATTGATCTATCAATACCAGTAAATCTACCTGATAAACCTTCTGCAGGCGTTGCTAAAAGTGTAAAATTAAGTTTGTATTCTTTTGCATAACTATCACATCTATCACGCATAAATTTAATTATTTCGTAACCTTTTTTCCAAGCTTTTTCACTTTCTCCGTGATGTTCTCCGATTAAAGCTTTAAGGCATTCTGCAAGACCAATAAAGCCTATACTTAATGTTCCATTCTTTAATATGTTTTTAATATTTGAAGTGTCCTTTAGGTTTTTAGAATCAATCCAAATGCCTTGTCCTAATAAGAATGGAAAGTTATATACTTTCTTTTTGCATTGAATTTCAAATCTTTCTAGTAATTGGTCTTTTACTAAATCCATCAATTCACCAAGTTCTTGATAGAAACCATCAAAGTCAGATTTACTATTATTTAATATACCATGTTTGATTCCTAATCTAACTAAGTTAATTGAAGTAAATGATAGGTTTCCTCTTCCTGGAGTAATTGCCTTAGATTCATCAACAACATTTGCCATTACTCTAGTACGACATCCCATATACCCTACTTCTGTTCTATAGTCTCCTTTTTTGTAGAAGGCTTTATTAAATGGTGCATCTAAGAATGAGAAGTTAGGGAAAAGTCTCTTTGCAGATACTCTACATGCCAATTGAAACATATCATAATTTGGATCTTCCTTATCATAGTTTACTCCTTCTTTTACTTTAAAAATAGATACAGGGAATATTGGAGTTTCTCCTTTTCCAAGCCCAGCTTCGGTTGCTAATAAGAAATTTTTAATAACCATTCTACCTTCAGTACTTGTATCTGTACCAAAGTTGATTGAAGAAAATGGTACTTGTGCCCCTGCTCTTGAATGCATTGTATTTAAGTTATGAATAAAACTTTCCATAGCTTGATAAGTTTCTTTATCAGTTTTTTCTATAGCTTTTTTATTAGCTAATCTGAATATCTTTAAT
>CAJOQN010000110.1 GCA_905236535.1 uncultured Bacilli bacterium | reverse complement strand
GCCATTGGCGATTCCTTCCATCACTTTCTGCGGCAGCTCGCCGCCCAGACACGCCGAGCAGCAGATGATGCCTTCGTGCCAGCGCTCGAGCAGTTCCTTGTCGATACGCGGCGTATGGTAGAATGCGTCGGACATGTATCCGTGCGATACGAGCCGGCACAGGTTGTGGTAGCCGACGATGTTCTTCGCCAGCAGGATTAGGTGCCAGCCGGAGCGGTCGATGACATAGGTGCGTCCTTCGGCGTTCACGGCTTTGTCGTCGTTCATCGAGTGTCGTCCGCGCCGCGCGCAGTAGGCCTCTGTGCCCACGATGGGCTTGAACGGCACAAACTCCGTCCCGTTCGCCTCCGCGTCCGCTTTGCGGGTTTTGTTGACGCCCTTGCAGTAGTCGAGCAGGTCCTTGATGCCGTACATGTTGCCGTGGTCGGTCAGCGCAACGGCGTTCATTCCGGTCGCGATACATTTATCCACTATCTCTTCCACTTTCGACAATCCGTCCAGCAGCGAGTAGTGCGAGTGCACATGTAAATGCGTAAAGTTCATGTTGTACAAATTTGGGTGCAAATTTACTACAAATTTTTCAAATAAACAAGATTTTCAGCAAAAAAAATAGTCTAAGCTTGCACAAGTGCTTTGTTCCGTTTATTCAACAACAAGAGAGTTATCGGGATTGATGCGGATAATTTTAGCGAGGGAGTGGTATTCGATGTGATGATCTCTAAGGAATTGTCCGCCTTTCGCAAAGGCTTTCTCCACAAGAAACCCCATGCCGACAATCTTCGCGCCGGATTGACGGCAGAAGTCAATCACGCTACCGGAAGCATGTCCGTCCGCCAGAAAATCATCAATGAAGATAATCCTGTCGTCTTTAGTGAGAAAATCTTTGCCGATGCAGACAGTCGTTTGGTCCGCTTTGGTGAACGAGTACACCCACGATTTGAACGCCTCGTCCACATTCTTTGGTTTGTGCTTTTTGATGAAGACAACCGGCAGGTTCATGAGGTAACCGAGCATGATAGCCGGCGCAATTCCGGAGGCCTCAATCGTTACAATACGCGTAGCTCCTTTGTCCTTAAAAATGCGTTCAAACTCCTTGGCGCAGCGCATAGTGAGTTGCGGATCAATCTGATGATTGATGAAACTTCCGACAAGGACCACATTTCCTTCGGCTTTGCCGACTCCTTCCCTAAGTATCCGTTGTTTGAGCTCTTCCATAAGGCTATTGTTTTAGTTCGTTGGCAGCACCAGCACACAGGCATCACACGCATTCATAGGCCCCTACGACTGTCATCCCGCTCATGGCGTATAGCATGGCTGCACAGAAAGTAAACAGTTTTCTCATATGTCGTAATATTTTTTATTCTTAGAACGGATAGCCGATGCCGAAGTTGATGCGGATGGCATCGAGGGCAGAGGGGATGTTGAAATAGGTGTTGATGGGTTGGGTGTAGTCGGGCGTCCAGGTCTTTTTGTCGTAGCGATAGGTCTGGTAAGGCGCATGGATGGCGACACCGACATCGAGGCGGACAACGAGGCCGTCGAGGTCCAGGCGCAAGCCGGCGCCGGTGCCGAGGGCAATCTGTTTGGCAAACTCCGGGTTGTTGATGATGCCATCATACAGCGTCACACCTTCCGGCAGCTTGAGGTAATTCTCTTTGATATACTCGGGATGACCGGCGTATTCGTAGAGGTCGTTGAGGGAGAACCAGTTCCATACATTGCCGGCATCGACGAAGGCCGCACCGCATAGTTTCCACACGATGGGGAAGCGGAACTCGAAGTTGGCCTCGAGCTTGATATCGCCGGCATGGAAGAAATTCTGGTTATACTCCGGAGAATTGAAGTTACCCGGTCCGTACGCATAGGGCGCTGCCGCACGGAGGCTCAGCGGACCGCCGGTATAGAAGGCCTCGGAGAGCGGACTGAAGAACGAGTTGCCGACCGGTATGTTCGCGCCGGCATAGAGGCGCGTGGCGATACAGATTTGGTCGGTGAAATTGAACCTGTTGCGCAGCTCGGCCGTCAGTTTGACAAACTGGTTGAAGGTGATGTTGCCGAGCGGTTTGTCCAGCTCGCCCCATTTCTTGCCAAAGAGGCAATAGATGGCGTTGATGAGGTTGCCGGATTCCTTGACGCCGAGGTCAAGCATGGTGTTGACGGCGCGACGGGAGCGGTAGTTATCATAGATGAAGTTATAGGCGATGGAGGGTATGAACTCATCCCCGGCGATGACCTTGATGAGGTCGGGGAACTTGGATGTTTTCTCGAGCAGACTGCTGTCATTTTCGGCTTTCATCCGCACGACGGAGAGGGAGAACGGCGTGAGCGCATGGGTGATGTATTCGTTATGCGGCGAGCGGATGAAATAGGTGAAGGAGCCGGTGAGCTTGTGTACACCGTATCCGCCGGCGATGTTCTCATACTGATAGCCCAACATATAACGGGTATCGCCGTCGGGCGTCGGCCGTTTGCGATTGCCCCAATGCAGATACGGGAAGATGAGAGAAGCGTTCGCACCGAGTTTGTAGGTATCGGTTTTCTTGGGGTCGCCGGGATGTCTGCCCCGTAAAGCCCAGTAATAAGCGCCGTTGCCTTTAATGGTGAAGGTCTCGCCTTTGCCGAAGAGGTTCTTGATGGACGATTTGAGCGTGAGGTCGGGACCGATACTGTTGTTCGAACGGTAAGCCACGCCGGCATCGGCCGTGAGATTGTAGGTACGGGTGATGCTGTCGCCGCGGAACAGTTCCCGGCGCCGCCAGTCCTTGAGCGCGCGGACACCGAGGCCGTACTTGTATAGCTCGCCCTCGAGGATATTGTTATAGTCGCGCTGCGAGAAGATGCGCAAGAGGACATTGCCGTCCTTGGTGAGCTTG
>CAJOQN010000109.1 GCA_905236535.1 uncultured Bacilli bacterium | reverse complement strand
GTTACTCGGCTACACTAACATATCTTGATTTGAGTAATTTTGATACACATAATGTTACAAATATGACAAATATGTTCAGGAACTGTGTGAGTCTTTCAACTATATTGGTGTCAGATAGTTTTGTCGTAGAACAAGTTACTAATTCTGATGATATGTTTTATGGTTGCGGAGTACTTTTAGGTTACAATGGTACAAAATGTGATGGTATTAATACAAATTTAGATAAAACCTATGCCCGTCTTGATGACCCAGAGGTTGGAAACCCTGGATATTTTTCTGACTGTGTAAGAGTAATGTTATATGATGATGCAACTGCAACAACATTTAATGAATGTATAGAATTGGGGATAGAAGATATAGGCAATATAATACCAGTACCAGATGAGCCAACAAAGGTTGGTTATAACTTTAAGGGTTGGTATAAGGCAACTGACTCAACTATTGAAGCAAATAAATGGAATTTTGCAACAGATACACTTCCTGGCAACATGAAACTTTATGCAGGTTGGGATGATAGCCAAGTTCCTACTACATCACCTGTAATAAGTATTATGGATGTAACTGGTCTACCAAATCCAAGTGGAAAAGGGGATCACTTATTCCCTGTAGGTACAAATTTCTCTACACTTGACTTTACTGATTTCAAAGTATGGGTAGAGTGCGAAGATGGAAGTGATATGTGGGTTAAATATACTAATGATTCAGCAAACTTTAGTTTTCCAACTACCTCTCTTACTGCAGGAGCTACAACTATCCAAATTACTTATAGAGGACAAAACTATGATATAGAAAATTGCTTCGTATATAGAGACACTGATGGATATGATATAACTGGTGTTTCTTCACCACATCCAATATATCTAGAAGGAGAAACATTTGATCCTACAGAAATGGAAGTTAGTGTAGAAAAGTTTGATGGAACTACAGAAACTATTATTTATAATACAACTACTGCAGCAAATTTCACTATACCAACTGAAGCACTTGCAATTGGTGACACATCTGTCACAATTCAATATGGTCCATATAGTGAATGTACTATAGATGTTCCTATAACAGTTTTAAAGAGAGCGACATCATTTACATTAAATGACAATGCAATAGATAAATATTATCTGGTAGGTGATGCATTTAATGATGCAAATTTACATAATCTTGCAGCGACAGTAGCTTATGAAGATGGAACATTTGAAACTATAAATTATGATGTGCATCCAGAGTATTTTACATTTACACCATTACTTGGCACAGCACTTACTGTAAACAATGATAAGATAACAATAAAATTGCAAGGAGCAACACTCGACTATCCAATCGTCGTAGAGCCAACAGGTAATGCTACATCAATTACTGTAAGAACAGCACCATTAAAAATTAATTATATAGCAGGTGATTCATTTGAACCAGATGGACTTGTACTTAATGTAACTTATGCAGGTGGTATTACAAAAGTAATAGTATATGAGTTAGAAACAGCTGAGAATTTCTCATTTAGTCCAGATCCATTCCAAACTCCACCTGAAGAACTTTTATATGGAGATGAATCTGTTGAAGTGACTTATAAAGGTGCTAGCACTAATATACCAATAGCTGTAGGACAAAGAGCAACTGAAATAGAAGTAGTGACAACACCAAAATATACATTCTATTCAGTAGGAGATAAGTTTGATACAACAGGACTTGTAATCCATGTAACATATGAAGATGGCACAGAGGAAGATATAAAATATAGTTCTGAAACAGCATATGCATTTATGTTTAACCCACCTATTGATAAAGTATTTGATGCTGATGATATCGGTACTACAGTAACTCTATCATATGCAAATTCACCTGTAATAGATGTAACTGGTGTATTTCCAATTAGAAATGATAGTTTGACATTATTTGTATATTATCGATCTGATGGTAGCACTTCAATATCATATGATATGAATGAAAATCGTAGTACATTTGAAAGTGAACTTGATAATGCTATTAAAAGAGGAGCAATAGGGTTTTATAGCTATACTGCTGCTGGCTTAAATGATGCATTTAAGAAATATAATTATTATGCAACAAGGACTCTTACAAAAGCACAAGCACTTGCAAAATTTGATACATATAAAGTTGGAGATAAATTGTTTATAGGAGCAGTATATAGTAAAACAACACCTACCCCAACTCCATCAGGTGGCAACTCAGGTGGAGGAGGTGGTGGCTCAACTTATCCACCTACATATGATAGATATGGAAATCTACAACCTGGTACAGGAAATAATAGTATGTTAAATTTGAATGCAATAAATGCCATACCACAATATAAACTTATAATGAATACTGAGCTAATCAAAAATTTACAAAGTTATCAAGAAAATGTCAATGCATCATATATGAATGCAGAGGATGATAGCGGAAATAAAGGTTTTGGTAGATGGCAACATATACCAAATACAACTACTTGGTATTTCTTAGCTGGAGATGTAAATGCAAATGGTACTAAAGGCACAGCAGGATTTGTATCTAATGGTTGGTATAATCTTGGCTGGAGCGGTAGAGATGAATGGTATCATTTTGACAATAATGGAGTAATGCAACTTGGCTGGGTTAGTGATAATGGTAAAACATATTACTTAGAAGAAGACTTATCATCAAGTTGGTATGGCAGAATGGCAATAGGCAAAAAAGTTATAAACGGCGTAGAATATAATTTTGATGCAAATGGTGCATTAATACAATAAACTTATATTGAATTATAGTAGCAGTTTTAGTAAAAATTTAGATTATGCAAAAATGCAAAAGAAATTTTTTAGT
>CAJOQN010000108.1 GCA_905236535.1 uncultured Bacilli bacterium | reverse complement strand
CAAACGGATTTGGCAGGGACCCAATTAGGGGACTCACTAAACAAGTCGCTGGCGGACTCCCAATATCTGATTGTCATCTGTTCTCCTTCTGCAGCGCAATCGGACTACGTAAATAATGAGGTGCAGCATTTCATCGATACCAGTAGAGCGGATAAAATCATTCCGTTTATTATATCCGGCACACCATATGCAAGCATTAACGGCAATCCTTCTGATGAATGTTTTCCGCCAGCCTTAATCAGTTTGAAGGGAAAAGGACAAGAATCTCGCGGCATTAACTTATCCGAGATGACGGAGAAAAACGGCAGCAAGATGTCTGCCGTGGTGAATGTCATTGCATCGATGCTCGGGGTGCGTTTTGATGTACTATGGGATAGATACCAACGCAGACAAAGAAAAATTCAGATAGCAGTAGCGATAGGCGTTTTCCTTTTGTGTTTAGCAGGATTGTTTATATGGGATTATACTCGTCCGACATATCGTTATTTCGCGGATTATGTTGATAAATGGGGTGTTCCTGAAGGAGTCATAGAATTAACCAAAGAGCAACAACACCATCGAAACAGAATGTATCAGTTTGAATATCACCGCACACCATTTGGAGAACTACATTCGTGGCAATGGAGAGTGGTGGCAGTGAGATATGTCAATTCAGCAAAAAGCCCTCAAGATATTTATAATACAGAATATAAAGATCGCTTCCCTATTCAGAAAGTGGAGTATAATAGTCAAACCGGAGATGTCGCAAAACTCATTTTCTGTGATAAAAAAGAGAAAGTGCTTCTGCGTCATATGCTTTCCGAGCGGAATAATCAGCCGGCATGTGTGGCAGATTTTATTAACGCACAAGAACAAAAAGGGCAAGGATTCGTTGGTGCCAATCTGACAAGTATGTCTATCGGCACTATGGACAAAAATAATCAGAGATCTAATATAGTCCGGTATGTATATGAGCGTGATAGTAACGGGTATATTATTCGACAGACATATCATGCTAATAATGATTATAATTTGTCACGTAGTGCAGTGCCGGATGCAGATGGTATTTTTGGATGTTCTTATACAATAGATTCACTTGGACGTCGCATCCGTATTGATTACTTGGGCTTGGATGGAAATATAGCGTGCACGAAACTGGGTGTTGCAGGTCGGCGATACGAATATGATAAATATGGAAATATTCACAAAGCGCAATATGTAAATAGGCAGGGACAACTGGTACTAAACGAACAAAAATGGGCTATTGGTGAAGATAATGCAGATGAGTGGGGAAACATCTATGAGGAAATCTTTTATGGAACCGATGGAGAACCTTGTTTGAGTACAAAAGGTTATTCAAAATTGACTGCTCAATATGATGACCGTGGTGATGTGATTGAAGTTGCCCGTTTTGGTACAGATGGGAAACCTTGTTTTGATAAAGAAGGAGTCGCAAAATGGACAGCTCAATATGATGACCGAGGTAATAGGATTGAGATAGTCTTTTGGGGAATTGATGGAAAACCTTGTGTGAGTGCTTATGGATATGCAAAGAGGACAAGTCAATATGATAATCGAGGCTATACGATAAAGGAAATCTTTTATGGAACCGATGGAAAGTTATGTTTTGATAAAGATGGAGTAGCCAAGGTTGAATTCAAATATGACAACCGTGGCAATGAAATAGAACGTGTATATTATGGTACGAACAATCAGTTGTGTTATAGCACTGATGGTTTTGCAAGAAGAACAAGTAAATATGATGACAGAGGAAATGAAATAGAGAGGATATTTTATGATATAGATAATAATATTTGTTTTGAAAGGAAAGGGGTTGCTATTAATAAAGTTCAATATGACGACCGAGGCAATATGGTAGAATCAGTCTTTTACGGAACCGATGGGCAGCCTTGTTTGAGTACTGGAGGATATTCCAAATGGACTGCTCAATATGACGAACGAGGTAATGAGATAGAGGAAGTCTATTACGGAACAGATGGGAAGCTTTGTTTTGATAAAGATGGAGTTGCAAAATGGACAGCTCAATATGATGACCATGGAAATATTGTTGAGTTCGCCAATTTCGGAACAGATGGAAGACCTTGTTTAGACAAGTGGGGAGTTGCCAAGTGTGAATTTAGTTATGATGACCAAGGCAATGAAATAGAACGTATATGTTATGGAACAGAAAATCAGTTGTGTTATAGCACTGAGGGCTTTGCCAAAAGAACCTGTAAGTATGACGATCGAGGGAATGAAACGGAGCGCATATTTTATGATATAAATAATAATATCTGCTTTGAGAATCATGGAGTGGCCATTAATAGGGTCATATATGATGATCGAGGCAATATGGTAGAATCGGCATTTTATGGAATCGATGAGAAACCATGTTTGAGTACTGAAGGGTATTCCAAATGGACAGCTCGATATGATGACCGAGGTAATAGGATAGAGGAAGTCTATTACGGAACAAATGGGAGACCTTGTTTAGACAAGTGGGGAGTTGCTAAGTGTGAATTTAGTTATGATGACCAAGGTAATAAAATAGAACGTACATATTATGGAACAGACGGAACACTTTGCTCTGATAAGTATGGTATCGCGAAATATACATATAAATATGACGATAGCAATACTATGATTTCGGAAAACTATTTTAATCAAGATGGGCTGCCGATTAATAATATATATGGATATGCTGGAGCAGAAAATGAATATGACGAAAAAAGAAATCTTATAAAGAGTATATGTGTTGATATAAACAATAAGCCATGTAATAATATCTATGGTTATTCAAAATATATTCAAGAGTATAATGATAGAAATCTATTAGATCAAGTTTGTTTTTTAGATACACTGGATAATTTATGTATGACTACTTATGGATATGCAAAGCTGCAGATAATCTACGATGAAAAATATCAACGGATAGGCGATATTTTTTATGATTCCCAAAATTGTATCATTGCCAATAATGTATATACAGAAATATTAGTTTTTTCTTCAGGTGCTATTCTAAATCAAGGCATTCCTTTGAATAGCATTTTGATAAAATGGAATGATTGGGAGATTGGAGAATCCCAAGAAAAAATGCTTTCTATCAGAAATAAAAGCCGTTATGGGAAGAAAGACGCCTATTTCCTTACTCCCGGTGGAGAAATAATGCATATCTCAGTAGAAAGCGGATTGTTTGGTGCAACTTTACAACCTCATTTTATGGATGCAACACAAGCAAAAGAAGTGCGAGAACAACTAAAGCGTGAAATGCAGAAATAGTTAATACTTGATGATAATGTACTATATTTCCTAAGCGAATATGAATTATTATATTTCCATATCACTATTTATAATGTGGGGCATCTTAACATGGATCATTAAGTATAGATACAACAAACCTCACAAAACAGATAGCTCATACATAAAGAAAAGAATCATATATAGAATATTTTCTATACTAATTCTATCGGCATCAATATATTTTCTTCTAAATCCGAATACAAATGGCACTAATATTTCTTGGGGATTATACTCGTCATTGATTATAATTTATATATGTATGTTAGGGGGAATAAAGGTTTTATATAAACTTATTGGCCCTACGCTATCCCCCAAAAATGCATCGAAACTGAATAATAATTATGCGATATACCTAAGAAGTTTTGCGAATGAGAAAAATCACTTGGCGGATTCTGTGGAAAATGAATTATGTGACTTTCTACAGAAGGGAATTCCTGTATTTGCCATCGGAGATCCGAATGAGGTGCTATCAAGCTTAGGAGCGGAAAGACTATATGCATCAGATGACGAATGGGAGGATATGGTAATAGAATTAATCCGCCATGGAAAAATGATTATTGTAAGACCATCTCGTTCAAACGGATGTCTTATTGAGTTAAATCACATAGAACACTTAAATGCGTTGGACAAATGTTTATTCATTATTTCGTCAAAAGAAGAAGTTGAAATACTTCGCAACAATTTGAAATTGACAGATTATTCAGATCTAAAACTATTAGAAAATAATTATAAAGAAGGTGAAATCATAGGACTTAAAATTAATACAAATGGCAAGTTCTCTGCATTTGTGTTTGAAGCCTCAAATAATAACCTTATAAACTTTTTAATTTTATTTGGAATAGAAATAAATAACAAATCAAAAAAAAATCAGTTGTCTTTATGGCAACATATATTAGATCGTCTGGCATTTATTCTAAATCCTTTGTTTTATGCTAGTTTGTTTAACTGGGGCTTTCTCAATACTAGCATAGTTGCGATACTAATGTTATGGCCTATAATTGTTTTAATATACCACTTATATACGTCAGTATCTTTACTTTTGATGTTTTTATTGGCCCCTCTCGTTCTGATTTTTCTTCTATGGAAAACAACGGACATCTCTCAATCTAAAAGTCAATTTTCCTCCGCTTACCATTATATGGCTAAAGTAAGATTTCTTTTAATATTCAATATCTTTTTTGTATCGACTTTTGTATTAGCGTTGTTGAATAACCCCGCATTATATACAACAATCTTAGATGCCATTAAATCGGCAGGCGACATATCATCACAAATGTTCGTGCTTTTAAGTATGGTGGCAGGGATGGTTATAGAGTTTATTTCTATCATAATTAAAAATATATGGCTATTGAAAGTGTTTGTTTCGTGGAAACTACTCATGGTGTTAGCCATACTTGTCCTGTTTTTTGTCATCTGGAAAATACGCAGGAATAATAAATGAATTCTTATTATATTTAAAAACGTAAAAAGATTTATATGGTCCCAACCTACGACATTTTTATATCATACCGCCGAGATGCGTTTGAGTCGGCGAATCTGTTTGCAACAAGGTTAAGAGCCTTAGGATACCGCGTGTTCTTCGATGTGGAAACGATGAATGCCGGTAAGTTCAATGAGCAGTTATTGGATGTTATTAGCAAATGCAAGGATTTCATTCTTGTGCTTTCCCCGAATGCCTTAGACCGCTGTGAAGACGAGCAAGATTGGGTGCGTCGCGAGGTGATGTGTGCCATGGAGCATAAGAAGAATATTATTCCTATCATGCTGTCAGGCTTTGTCTGGCCGACCGAGATGCCGAAAGGCATGGAGGAACTATGCAATTACCAAGCTCTCGCTCCTGCTCCTAATACCTATTACGATTTGCAAGTCAAGCGACTGACCGGCTATCTCAAAAGCAAGGCGCATTTCCAGACGAGAAAAAGATGGTTGGTAGCACTAAGTATCATCATCGGCGTACTTGCTGTAATTATGCTAATAGCTCATTTGACGTATATGCCTGTAGCCCAACATGTAGCCGACAATCTGACTATGCAGACGCAATGCATGAATGATTTGACATATATCAGCACTACGCTGCAATCGGAATGGGAAACATATGTCAGTAAATATAAGTCTGAAAAGAATAGTATTGACCAATCGGAACTGAAATCGCTGATGCTCAAAACAATTCAGATACAGGAACGCCAACGGGATGCACTTTTGAAAACCTTGAAAGCCAGTTCAGTAAGCGTGAACGGTATCTACCTGCCTTTGTTCTGGATGCATGGTATCAATCCCGCCGACTTGTTAATTTGTGACACCTACACTGAGAGCCTGTTTGATGAACTCCAATCGCAGATAGATTATTATAATGGCCTATTAGAGAGCGATGAGTACACACAACTAAATATGCGAATGGCAAAGATCAACTCTAATATCATTATTGCCTATACAGCCACCTACTACTATGGTTATCTGCAAATGATGACTCATTTGCCGAAATCCACCCATAAAATGTTTTACGAAGTGTCTCGTAATTGGCATAATCTGCCTAAGGCTGGTATAGGGCTGTCAGATGAAGAATACGAGCGTCAGCAAAAACTATTGGCAGACGAAGCCGAAAAAGAAATGGCGCAGTTGGAGATGATTTTGGCTTATTCAGAGTCTGAATTGGCTGAACAAGAAGAGAAACTAAGACAATTAGAAGAGATGGCGGATGAAGTGCAAAAACGTATCGATACAATGGGT
>CAJOQN010000107.1 GCA_905236535.1 uncultured Bacilli bacterium | reverse complement strand
ATTACCATTTCTAAAAATAACTATATTTTTAATAATATTTATATAATTATCTATATTATCACTAAATATTATTATATTTTTATTATACATCTTATTTAATTTAGATAATAATTTTTTAATATAATTTATTTCACTATAATTTAAATTTTTATCAAAATAATCTAATATTATTACCTTTGAATTAAGAATTAAAGCGATAGCTAATTGAACTAACTTTCTTTCATTTAAGGACATATCTTTAAAATTTTCACTAATGTAAGTAACGTCTAAATTAACCATTCTTAATGCATCTTTAATTCTTTTATCAATATTTTTTATATTTAATTTATAATATTTATTAAAATATTCTATTTCTTCATATAAATTATTTTTATTAAATTTATAATCATTAGATGAATAAAATATATCATACTTTTTACCTTTTTTATCTAATGCTACAAAACCACTTTTAGTGTTTTTTTCTTGAAATAATAAATCTTTAAGTAACTTGGCATTAAGACCATTAACAAAAGTAATACTATTTTTAAATATATAATTAATATTATTTAAATTTTCTTCTTCTTTTTTAGATTTATAACTAACATTATCCAATATTATTTCCATATAGCATTCTCCATATCTTTATAATCCAAATATATATCATCTAATACTTCATAATAATTTAATTGTAGTGATAAATCATACATAAATGGTAATTTAAATCCTAATCTTTTTAATAATCTTTCTTCTTTTAAACAAGATAATATTTCACCTTCCATAGCAATATTACAATTATATAAACATATTAAATATTCACTATAAAATATATTATCTAAATTAGATGCAATATTAACTATAGTTACTTTATTTTTCTTAGCGTAACTATATACTTTTTTAACCTGATTATTTCTTAAATAACATAATATATCATCTAATATTAAATATTTTTCTTTATCTAATAAATTAATTATTATTAAAATATAGTATTTTAAATCAATAGATAATTCATTTAATTTATTATTTAAATAATCTTCAATATTAAAATAAGATATAATAGACTTAATTTCATCATTATTATCATCACCTAATTTATCAAATAATAAATCAATTACTTTTTTATTATCAAAATCATTATTTAATAATAATACATTAACAAATCTATCAACAACATAATCATTTGCCTTAACTACTTCAACACCATTAATTAAATATTCACCACTTACTTTTAATTTATTATTAAATATTTTAGCAAGAGTAGTTTTACCAATTGCCATTTTACCCGCAATAGTAACATTATGCCCTTTTTTTATTTTAATTGATAGGTTTTTAAATATTTGAATATCTTCATAACCAAAAGATACATTTTTTAGTTCTAATGTATTCATAGTAATCACCTTGGTTAACTATTATATAATAAATAAAATAAAAAGTGAATAATTATTCACTCTTTGGCATTTTAATTATCAATTCACCATCTTTAGTATATAAATATTTTTCACGGGCATACCTTGCAACATAATCAGGATCTTGTAATTTATTAACATCAGATTTTAATTGTTTTTCTTCTTCCATTAATTTATCATATTGGCTTGATAAAGTAGCAATAGAGTTTTTATTATCTATTACTTGTAACCATACACCAAACAAATTAAAGCTTACATAAACTAATAAACCTAAAAATACGACAATTAAAAGAAGTAAGCGTCTTCTAGCTTTTTTTAATCCTTTCTTTTTCATAGATACCACCCTATTATTAATATTAGTATATCACTTTCTTTTTTTTAATTTAAAGTATTTTACTTTATTTTTTAAAAAGTTTACATTTTTTGACATACATAGATATCCGACTAACATTAAAATCAAGAAATAAACATGAAAAATACCAAAATTTATTTTATAAATAATTATTATATATAAAACAACCATTATATAAGTAAAAATTAAATCAATAATTATATGTAATATCTTATTATTAACTTTATTTAAAAATTTATTAATATAGATAGATATATTAACAAACATACCATATAAAAAAGATATTAACATACATAATAATTGTATTTTAACATCCATTATTTAAACAACCTTGCTATAAAACTAGATTCACCTTTTTTATTAGAATCCATATATGTTAAACTATTAACTCTTCCTTTAATAGATAATATACCATCAGTAGTATCTAATTTTATTATTTCTAGTTCTTGCCCTTTAAGTAATATTACACCTAGTGTAGTTTCAATTAAGAATTCTTCTGGATTAAAACTAACTAGTTTTTTTACTCCAGTTAAATTAATCTTTTTTCGATCTGTTATTTTAATTTCACCATATTGATTACTAACTAAACTATTATTATTCATCTATATTCACCTAATAAATAATATGATTTAGTTATAAAATTATAACAAAAAAAGATTCTCATATGAGAATCTAATAAATACTATTCTTCTTCGCTATCTGTAGTTTCAGCAGCAGGTGCATCTTCAGTGTTGTTATATTCTTCAATAATAGCGTCTTCTAACATTTTACGAACATCAGGATTAATAGGATGAGCTATATCTCTATATCCACCAGTAGCAGTTTTTCTACTAGGCATAGCTATAAATAAGCCTTTATCTCCTTGAATAATTCTAATATCATGTACAGCAAATGAGTCATCTAATACTATAGATGCTATTCCTTTCATACGTGATCCTTCTTTTTCGATTTTACGAACGCT
>CAJOQN010000106.1 GCA_905236535.1 uncultured Bacilli bacterium | reverse complement strand
TCTTGCATCAGCGCCATCAACGCCAAATGTTTTTGCATCAATATTTAAAACCAGATAATCATTAGGATTTTGAATATTTGAACTTATATATGATTTCTTGAAATCATTAGACCCCCAGTAATTGTTTTCGATATTCAAACCTCTATTTGTGGTTTCTTTATCGGAAAAAACACCAGAACCTATTATAGAATTATCTGAAGCATTATTTGAATCATTAGCATGCTGCGCTGCACTATTAATGAAAATATTGTAATTGATAGTTGAATTAACTGATCTGTCAACATAAACAGCACCCCCTCTGCTGGCTTCGGTATTATTAATAAAAGTATTGCCCATGACTATGATTTGATTGTCTACAGCCTGGTCATGTTTATCAATTGCTATGGCACCGCCATACTGACCGGAGCTATTTACAAAAGTGGAATTATACACCTTTGTGACCGCCGCCCATGTATAAATTGCACCACCATACCCATCATCCATGTTGGCAGAGTTGTTTATGAATGTGCAGCCATCTATTGTCATTGTTCCAATATTCTTTATGGCGCCGCCGTCCCTATCAGCATGATTGTTTATGAATATGGAATTGTAGACATAGGCAGTTCCAGTATTTGAAAGCGCTCCACCGTCAGGATTACCATGCTTTTGAATTATTCCCAAAGCGGAATTATTAATGAAATAGCAATCATCAACAGTTAAAACACCCCCACTATTGTCTATTCCGGCACTTCTGTTACCTGTATTATCTTTAACAGTAATCTTTCGAACATTCAGATTGCCAAAATTTTCAATAGCCGCACCAAAATTATCACCTTGAAGTTTAGCATTTAAAATTGTAAATAAACTCAATTCAACAATGCAATTCTTATTAACAGTTATCCCCTGATGGCCATTAGCATCAATTATTGTCTTATCCCGACTTTGGCCAACAATTTTAATATTTTTATTTATAATCAATGGAGAACTTAATTTATAGATTCCATCGCTTAGATAAATTGTAGAATCCACGCTTGCATGATCAATTGCAAATGAAATGGTTTTATATGCATTAGAGAAAGATTTTCCATTGTTATTATCATTACCATTAGCTGCATTCACATAGATGGAATCAGAAGTTAATAGGTTATTTTCACCTGACAGTTCCAAATCTTGATAAGAATCAGAGGATATTGAATTTAAATTATCAGAGAAATCGCTTGAACTTACTGATTCACATTGAGCATCCTCCAATTCTTCCATACCTAGCGGAGAGATAATTTGACTATTATCCCCATTATGAGAATCCAATGTAAGATTTCCACTAGCAGAAATTCCTGGAATGGCAATGAAAACCAAGATTAATGTAATAAATAACAATATCGCATCTTTCCTATTATCAAACATTATCACCCTCCATAAATTAAATTAAAAAAAATGATATTCATATCTAAAAAACAATAAACGATTAATAAAATATATGCTTTTTTCTAAATAATTAATCGATATTACAAAATATGAATATCGATGATAAGTAGTTTATTTTAATTAATATATAAATTTTTTCATGTTAAAAAGAGTAACAATTGATTAAAAAAAAATGATACAGTCATAAGTTTAAAACTAAAAAATGAGACAAAAACACAATACATTAAAAAATATACTAAAAACAGGAACACAAAAAACAAACAAAAAATATAAAAAAAATAGTGAAAAGTGGTAAATGACCGCTTTTCACTTAATTCCCTTTTTTTTAATTTCGAACCAACAAATAATCCACTACACAACACAAACAAAGCAATTCCACTTAAAATATTCAGCCACAAAATGAAGCGGCCCCATATCATTTAAGGACTGAATGTCCCTAAAAATTGCTTAGTAAACTTTAAGTTTTGTTTTTAAAGTTTTCTTATTGTTTGCATTATCGCCTTTAAAGGTTACTTTGACTTTGTAGGTCTTTTTAACCTTAGGCAGTTTGACTTTGAATTTGGCAAGACCTTTATTATTGGTTGTTGCCTTGTAGGTTTTCTTATTTATTTTAAGATAAACCTTCACGCCTTTAATGCCTACTTTATTACCAGTAGTGGTTTTTACATAGTATTTGAGAGTTCGTTTCTTACTGGACTTTTTAACCTTCTTGGTCTTCTTAGTGATTTTAACATTGTTTTTAAGTATTTTGACACTTGCTTTAACAGAGCTTGAACCATAGGAAGCATCATCAAAGCTTGCAGTAAGAGCATATGTGCCTGCTTTTGCAACATCAATAGCAAGACTTGCAACACCATTTGCATTTGTTTTTGCAGTTACTGTCTTACCGTTGAAGTTGAATTTAATGTTTTTATTTGCTAAAACATTGCCGTTTGCATCCTTGAGAGTTACGGAGTAATACTTGCCGGATTTTACAGCACTGTATGCAATAGCATATACTTCCTGACTTGATGCACCAGAAAGACTGGTTGCAATTACCTTGGTTAATTCAATATTGCCCTCACTAGATATTCCATTTGTTTTAAGTGTTTTTACGCCTGTTACAATAGTGTTTTTGCTGATGGAGACATCATTGCTTGGCTTGAATGCACTTGTTGTGCTGTTAACATTTAAAAGACTGATAGTTTGAGCATCAACGCCATCTGCAAGTTCAACAGTTACTCCTGATATGCTAACTTCCGGAACTTCACTGATTCCTCCTCCAATGTCTTTTGTAGCAATAGCAAGCAATGAAGTGCCATTCTTGTCAGCTACAAATTTAACATTCTTGATTGTGACATTGGAAGCATTGGAGTTTACAGTGAAGACACTTGAAGCGCCATCAGCAGCCTTGACAACAGTATTTTTACCACCAAGAATAGTTACGCCATCCTTAAGCTCGATACCTGACAAATCATCATAAACATTGTTGTCACCTAAGAAAATAACATCTCCAGCCTTAGCAGATGCAATGGCATCATTAATAGCCTCAGTTGCATTGTCACCAGGATCGATAGCAATGATTCCTTCAGATATGACTGTGAATCTGGCAGAAGTATCGAATGGGTTGTAGTAGTCATCACCAGCGAATGAAACGACTATACTATGATTACCAGTTGTAGTTGGAACATAACTTGCGGTTCCGTCAACGAGTTCAACATCAATGACTTTACCATTGTCAGTGATAACAATCTTACTGGTGTCAAAAGTGGAAGGCAATCCATTA
>CAJOQN010000105.1 GCA_905236535.1 uncultured Bacilli bacterium | reverse complement strand
GTCTAATTCTAGCATAAGAGTTTTCTATATCAAGTATTACTCTTATTTTTAATATATATATAGTAGTCTAAATAGAGGATATTTTATAAAAATTCCTAAATAAAAAATTTTAAATGCCGAAGGTGTCTCTGTAAATAAATTATGGAGAAATTTATGTTAAATACTACAGCCGAATGCGGTCAAGGAAAGACCGGTGAATTAATTTTAAACCCCGCACAATGTTTAGAAAATGCAAGAATAGCACATGAAAATTATTTGCTAAAAGGTCAGCATACAGATTTATTAGAAGCTATTAATCAATATTTACTAACCGTAAAAGCTAATCCTAAGATTTCTGAAAGTTATTACAGGTTAGCATCGTTAATGCTTGAATGCGGAGAAATAGATTTGGAAAATGCAATAGAACAATGTAAAGTGGCAATTTCAATGTCTCCAAAAAATTCGGATGCACACCTTTACACAGCATATTTTCTTGAAAAAGCCGGCAAATTTGACGAAGCATCAAATGAATATAAACAAGCCATAAAATTTAGCGGATTAAATTCCTCAAGAGCAAGACTATTATATTCTTCAAGTATTTTAACCCAAATCGACACTAAAAATTTAAGTATTTTTAAAGTACACAAATTTTTATATCATTTAGTTTCAGGTATTTTACTTTCGGCAATTGATAAAAAATCTTTAAAAATGTTATTCAAAAACATTAATGATTCAGTTTGTGTAAACATTTATAAGACTTTGGGCGTTATGTTCGAAGGTATAAACAGTTTTAAATCTTCATTAAAAATATACAAAAAAGCCGTTGAAAAGACAGGACATGCCGGTTCATTTTATTCAAAAATTGGCGATATTTTAATGAGAAAAGAACAATATTCAGAAGCTTTAGAATATTATAAAAAAGCGTATAATGCCGAGCCTGATGACAGAAATAATCTGCTAAAACTTGCAACAATAACTAGAACATATATGCCAAATTTGTTTGACGAAGCAATAGATTATTATACAGCTTTGTTAAAATTTGAAAGAGATATTCCTCAAATTTATTATGAAATTGGTCATATTTATTTGAAAAAAGGTGATAATTTTCACGCACTTGTTGCATTCAAATTAGCACTGGATAAAAATCCTAATAATCCGTATTATAACAATGCAATAGCATTTGCTTATCTTAGAAGCAACATGATAGATGATGCTATACATCATTATCAGGAAGCAATTAAAATAAATCCTGACGATAAATGGACAGCTTTGGTTTGCAATACACTCGGTTTAATTTATATCGATACAAAAATGGATTTTCAAGCTGCAATTTCTGCTTTTCAAGCTGGTTTGGTACTTGATAATTCAAATTACGAATTGCATGTTGAACTGGCTGATGTTTATGAATCTCAAGAGTGTCACGAAGATGCTATAAAAGAATATTGCGAGGCAATAAAAGTAGATCCTGAAAATTACCTTGCATATGCAAAATTAGGACTTGCACTATGGGAAAATAATAACACAGAAGAAGCCTTAGTTGCTTATAATAAAGCCTTAGAACTAAATCCAAAATGCGATGCTGCATATAATAATTTAGGAATACTTCAATTGGACGCACTTGCAGACAACAAAGAAGCCTTGAAATGTTTTTTAAACGCAATTGAAATAAATCCAAATTACACTCTTGCATACTTTAATGCAGGAAGAGCATACGAAAATTTAGGATTAGCTAAAGATGCTGCAGCATACTACCAAATGGCAATTGATTTAAACAGAATAACACCTGAACTTGTAGAAGAAGAAATACAAGAAAAAATACATAGCCTATTCAGTTTATAGACAAAATATACAAAAAATAAGCGATCTGCAAATGCAAATCGCTTATTTTTTTATTTATTATCAAATTATTTATCTTCTTTTAAGAATGATTCATAATTACGAGCTAACAAATGAGTTCTTACCTGATTAATTAAATCAAGAGCAACCCCAACCATGATAATTAGAGATGTAGCACCGATACCTTGCAGAGTTTTGATATTTGTAGCATAACTTGCAAATGAAGGAACAAGCGCAATAATACCTAATGCTAT
>CAJOQN010000104.1 GCA_905236535.1 uncultured Bacilli bacterium | reverse complement strand
GAAGGAAGGGCGGAATTGTCGATGATGTCCTTGAGTTCGGTCTCAAGCCAGTTGAAGAGGTCTGCACGGGTGATACGGACAGGGGTCTGTCCAACCACTGAAGTCTCATCGGCAAAAGGAACATTACCGAAGTTGTCGATTGCGTGATAATAGCTCAGGGCGCGGAGGGCACGGGCTTCGCCAATCCACTCGTCCTTCTTGGGGAGGTTCACGGAAGTGGTATTTGCCTGGCGGATGAACTCGTTGCACTGTGCAATCTGGAAGAACATACGGGAATAGATGGAGTAGATAAGACCGGTATTCTGGTCCCACTGCATCTTGCATACATCGGGAACACCTTCGTCGTTCCATCCGCACACATAAACGTCGGTGGAAAGCTCACAGAGGTGGAAAAGGCCGCGGACATACTGGCTCATACCGCCGTCGAGACCGGAGATTGAAGGGTCTCCGTTGGGGCCGTAATAACCGGATGTACCATAACCTGTATAGATACCTGCCAGGAAAGCCTCAAATGCTTCGGGAGAATTCAGGGCTTTGTCGGCGGTGTTCTTGTTGGGGTCGATAGGAACTACGTTGAGGTCCTTTACGCAGGAAGCGAGTACCGACACCGCAGCGATAACTGAAAGGATATATTTAACTGTTTTCATTGCTGTATCCTCCATTAGAAGTTAAACTTGAGACCGAGGACAAAGGTACGGGGCCTGGGATAAACGGTACCGTCAATACCGCCATAGACCTCAGGATCTATACCTGAGTACCTGGTAATGGTGCAGATATTCTGGACCGTTCCAAAGATGTTCAGGGATGCGGGACGGTCTCCTGCGATGGTGAACAGCTTGGGGAAGGTATAACCAACGGTGATGTTGTCCAGCTTGAGGAAGGAGCCATCCTCCACGTAGTAGTCGGAGATGTACATTGCGTCGTCGAAGTTGGACTTCACGGCCGATGCTACACGGTTGGAAACGAAGGAGTTAACCCAGAGGTCCTTGTACATTTCGCTGTTGGATGCCACGTTGTTGTAAACGTAGTTGCCAAGGGAAGCGTGACCTGAGAGTGCGGCGTTCCAGTTCTTGTAGGTGAAGTTTGTATTGAAACCGAAGGTGAAATCGGCCCAGGGCTTGTGGAAGAAGTGGCGGTCGCTCTCATTGATGACGCCGTCATTGTTCTGGTCCACGTACTGTCCAAAGACAGGCTTTCCAGCCTCATCATATACCTGCTGATACACATAGAAGGAGCTCATAGGATAGCCCACATCGTGCTTCTGTACCCAGTTGTCGGTACCGCCTGAGATTCCGCCGGTACGCACACCTTCCTTATTCTCCGAGGAAGCGTTGAGCTTGGTGATCTTGTTGTTGTTGTAAGCTACGTTGAAGCCTGCAGTCCAGCTCATATCCTTTTTCTCGATGATAATACCGTTCAGTTCCAGTTCCACACCGACGTTGGTGAGGGAGGCGATGTTGGTATTGAGGTAGTTGGTGAGGTTGGAAAGGGCTGCTACCTGAACATAGGAGAGGAGGTCCTTGGTGTCACGCTTGTAGACATCCAGGTTACCGGTGAAGCGGTCGTTCCACAAACCGAAGTCTAAGCCCACGTTGTAAGTTGTGGTGGTCTCCCACTTGAGGTCTGAGTTGTAACCGAGGGCGGTGATAGGAGTGACGGTGTTGCCGCCAAACTGGTACAGGGAACCGAGCTGGTTGGTGTAGAAGGTTGCGAAGGTGTCATAGTAGCCACCCACATCCTGCTGACCGGTCTGGCCCCAGGAAGCGCGAAGCTTCAGGGTTGAAAGGGCATCCACGGGCTTCATGAATTCCTCGTTCTTGATATTCCATCCCAGAGCAACTGAAGGGAAGAGACCCCACTTGTGGTTCTGGAAACGGGAAGTACCGTCCCTACGGATAGTTGCAGTGATGAGGTAACGGTCTCCGAAGCTGTAGTTTGCACGGCCGAAGAAGGAGATGAGGAAGTACTCACCCTTGTAGACGGAATCGCTGATTACGTCGTTGTTGCTGAGCTTTACGGTCTTGGAATCGCTGTCGTTGTAGAAGCGCTGCCAGGAATAACCTGCCATCACATCCACATTGTGAAGTTCTGCAAAAGTCTTGTTGTAGTCGGCATAGACTTCCAGAGTGGTGTTCATACGGCCATAGTGATAGTCTGTATGGGAGCCGCTGCCGGACTGCTGGGTATTGTGGAAGGAAGCCTCG
>CAJOQN010000103.1 GCA_905236535.1 uncultured Bacilli bacterium | reverse complement strand
TGATCTCAAGAAACTGCTGAAAGAGAATGAGATAGTAATCAGAAAGTGCATCCTTGAAGATGCTTTTGTCAACCTGTATACGGATACGCTTGGCAACAACAATTTCAATGTCTTCAAGACTAGTGAGGACAATGATACCACAAGCACTTTTGATTATTTGGTTGATATAGAGGAAGTAAAGCTGAAAAACACGAACTTGCTCTACACTGACGATTGCGATGGGATGACGACACAAGCCCAAGGCCTCAATTTGGATTTGAAAGGCAAGATGAAGGATAAAGACGTTGATGCCAACTTGACCATGAATGCCAATGACTTAACACTGAAGATGAAAGCTATTCAGTTGGCATTGAACACCTTGAACCTCGAATTTGATGGCGAAGTAGCGCAGCTGGACCAAATCAAGGGCACAATGAAACTGGCCACTCCCGATGTCAACTTGAACTTGAATGAGCCCTATCTAAGGCATGACACATTGAGTTTGCATTTGCCGCTGCAATTTGGGCTGTCGGATTTGAAACTGCATCTTGACCAAGCCCAAATCGGACTGAATAAATACCTTATTAATGTAAACGGCGATGCCGAAATCGCTGAAAACAACGATGTCAATCTCGATTTGAACCTGAATACCAACACCTTGCTTGTTGAAAATGTGCTGACATATCTGCCTGAACGAGTGCAAAAGATGCTCAGTAGTGTGGAATATGCTGGTAAATTGAGCATCACTGAAGCGGAGGTGAAAGGCATATATAACGATAGTCTGATGCCGCTGATTTCTGCAAAAGTCCGGACCGACAATGCTAAGGTTAATGTGCCGAGCTTGCCATATCCCTTCACGAATGTCAACTTGGATGCTGATTTGAATCTGGACTTGAACGGCACAGCCAACAGTGCGACCGTCAACAGCCTAAATGCTAAATTCAATCGGAGCAGCTTGACTGCCAGCGGTTTGGTTGACGATTTGTTGGGTGATATTGGCTTGAAACTCAAGGTGAAAGGCGATGTGCCGATGACGGATATTAAGAGCTTCCTGCCCAAGACAATGAAATTGAACGGTCGCACCAATTTCGACCTGACCACCAACTTCACGGTAGCACAGTTGATGAAATCGCTCGATGACTATAACTTGAACCGTCTCTCATCCAAGGCCAACCTGAAAGTCAAGGACTTCGCCTGGGATATGGACACCATTCATGCAAAGGCTCCCATGCTCAATGTGGGTTTGACCTTGCCGGCATCAGCCAAGCAAAAAGGACAAAAGGGCGCCTACATCGCTCTCAATACCAGCCAACTGGATGCTCAAGTAGGAAAAGGCATCAAAGTTGATTTGAGGAATCCCGACATCAAGTTTTCGGCCGACAACTTCAAAGGCGGGTTGGAGAAGATGCTGCTGAATGCCGACCTTAAGTTTAGCCATTTGGATTTGGACTACGACAGCATTACCGCCCATATTGATGCGCCTGCCCTCACTTTCGTGACTTTGCCCGAAAAGAAAGCCAGTGGCATGAATGCCCGTATCACCTTGGACGGTAAGCAGGTGGTGGCCAACATGGGCAAAGCCTATGCGTTGAACTCCAATTCGTTGAAAGTCGACGCTTCAGTGAAACAAAACAAAGCCAAGACGGACTTCCTCAACCAGTGGAATCCCACTGCCGATTTCATCTTGGGCAATGCCTTTGTGCAGGTGGACGGTATCAACGAGGATATCCACATCAGCAATATCGATTTCCTGTTCAATTCCAGCGAATTGGACTTCAAGAAAAGCACTTTCCGCATTGGCAAGTCTGACATGAGCCTGCAAGGTAGTGTCATCGGCATCAAGGAGTGGATTGAAGACCATAAGAACCTGATGAAGGGTGAAATGCAGCTTACCTCGAATTATTTCGACCTCAATGAGATTATGGATCTGACCAGTGGCTTGGGTAGGACAGATGCTACTCCTTCGACAGGCTCAGGGACCATGGCGAACGAACTTGAAAGCAAGGAAGACAACCCTTTCATGGTGCCTGAGGGCATCGACTTCAGCTTTATCCTCAACACGAAGAAGGCCTTGTACGACAACTTTGACCTGAACAACCTCAACGGCACCATGACTGTGAAGGATGGTACGCTCATCTTGCAGGAAATCGGTTTCACCAACAAGGCC
>CAJOQN010000102.1 GCA_905236535.1 uncultured Bacilli bacterium | reverse complement strand
GATTTTCACTCAATAATTCTTCGATAGGTGTGCCTAATAAATAATCAGGTTTTTCAATTGAGAAGTTTTTAAGAATGGTCGCTCCGATATCCGCAAAAGAATTTCTCGGTTCTAATAATCTTCCGTTTTTGAACGATTTGGAATACATGATAAGAGGCACTCTTTCACGGGTGTGGTCCGTTCCCTTCCAGGTTGGATCGTTTCCATGGTCCGCGGTCACAAAGATTAAATCATCTTCTTTTGAGTTATCAATTAATTCTTGAAGTCTCTTATCAAAGGCTTCGATGCAGCGACCGTAACCCTCGACATTGCGGCGATGTCCGTATTCGGAATCGAATTCCACAAGGTTAGTGAAACAAATTCCCACGAAGTCGTTGTTTTTCGCTTCATCGATGGTTTTATCCATTCCATCTTCGTTAGAGACCGTCTTTTGCGTCTTTGTGTATCCACGACCGGCAAAAATATCGCCAATCTTTCCAATGCAAGAAACTTCAAAGCCATTTTCTTTGAGAATATCCATCACCGTCGGAACACTGGCAGAAACCGCTAAATCGTGACGATTTGGCGTTCTCTTGAAACTATCTTTATCTTTACCAAGATAAGGACGAGCAATTACTCTTCCCACTCTCCACTCAGGTTTCATGCACAATTCACGAGCAATCTCACAGCATCTATATAATTCCTCTAAACCTGTCACCTCTTCATGAGCGGCGATTTGTAAAACGCTATCAGAGGAAGTATAGACGATTAAAGAATTATTTCTCATTTGTTCTTCGCCGAGAACTTTTAAGATTTCAGTTCCACTTGCGGCGTAGTTACCGATGACTTTATGACCAGTCTTTTCTTCTAATTCATCAATGAGCTCTTTTGGGAATCCGTTATCGGTAAAGGACATGAATGGGTATTCGTTTTTAACCCCCATCATTTCCCAGTGGCCGGTAAGCGTGTCTTTTGCATTGTTTTTCTCGTTTGCAATCGCAACATAGCAATGTGGATGAACGACTTTTGTTGTTCCAACAATCTTGTCGAGTTCCCCAACTCCACAGGCATTTAATGTTGGGATGTTTAAACCATTCATTCTTTCGGAGATATGCACAAAAGTATTTGCCCCTTCGTCCCCATATTTATAAGCATCTGGAAGATAACCAATTCCTAATGAATCAGCAACGACAATAAAAATTCTTTTATAAATCATGTTCTTTTTCCTTTCGATAATAAATTACTTTATTTTCCCTTCATATACAAATCATATGCGCTTATGATGCGCTTAGATGAAACGTGTGTGTATATTTGCGTGGTGGCGAGATTAGCGTGTCCGAGCATCTCTTGAACCGCTCGTAATTCAGCTCCATTTTCAATGAGATGGGTGGCAAAGCAGTGTCTCAAGGTGTGGGGAGAGATGTTTTCCATAATCCCCGCTTCTAAAGCATATTTTTTAATCTGTTTAAAGAAGTAGACACGAGACAAAGGTTTCCCTTGTCGATTGAGGAACAAATATTTGGAACCTTTTCCCGGGTTATGGCTTCTCACTTCATCGATATATTTAATGACATATTCAATAGCGAAGTCTCCGATTGGAACCTTTCTCTCTTTTGCTCCTTTACCTTTAATGGTAATTATTCCTTTTGTGAGGTTGACTTTAGCCTTTTCTAAAGACAATAATTCACTGACACGAAGTCCGGAGGCATACATCACTTCAAGCATCGCTCGATCTCTAATCCCCGAAGCGCTTTTCATGTTTGGAGTGTTTAATAACATATCCACTTCCTCAACCGAAAGACAGTTTGGTAAAGTCTCGGCTTTTTTTGGAGGAACGATTTCCGGAATGTCTCCTTTATAATATCCTTCTCTTTTTAAAAAGAGATAAAACATTCTAATCGAAGATATTCTTCTTAAGACCGTGGATATCAGCCTTTGAATATTGTTTTGGTAATGCAAAAAGTCTTCGAGGTCATCGACTTCTAACTCCTCCACTCTCTCCTTTTTGTTATAGCTAAAGAATTGCTTTAAATCATTCATATAGCTATTGACCGTTTGAAGAGAAAGACCTTTTTCGGCGAGGAGGTATTGTTGAAATAATTCACCAGCGTCATTTATTTCCATCTTTTTTGACCTCTGAAGCTCTTTTAAGCATTGGCTTGCTCAGCCTTCTATTTAAATCATTGATTAAAAGTTTGGTCTGACTCTCTTTTTCGTGTTCCCCATAATCAAAAAGAGTCATCTGGACATTTAAGTCTTGAGGATTGATTAAATTTTGAAGGGTCACTCCAATTAATCTTATGGTCTTATCCGCGAAGTTCTTCTCGTAGAGAGCAGCTGCTTTTGAATATATCGTTTTCGCGTTATTTGTCGGGGTTTGAAAAGTAATCGATTTATTAAATGATTGAAAAGATGTATCTTTGATGACGATTTGGATTGTGGATCCAATCTTGTTTTCTTCAATCGCTCTTTCAGATACTTCTTCGCATAAATTTTCTAAATATGAAAGGATAATCCCGCTATCATTGGTGTCAAATGGGAGTGTTTCTGAATTGCCGATAGACTTCGGATCCCAATCTTCGGTCGTAATCGTGTCAGAACCATAACCGTTAAGCCATTCTTTGATGGTCTCATAGAATTTACCAAAGATCTCCAAAAGCTCTTTATTATCGCTATTTAGGGCGTCTACGAGGTCACCAATGGTTTTAATTCCGAGTTCATATAATTTAGGAAGGGTTCTTTTCCCAATCCCATAAACATCTTTAACTGGTAAAGGATAAAGAATCTTAGGAATATCTCTTCTTCTGATAATTGTTAATCCTTCTGGCTTTTGATAGTCGCTTCCCATCTTTGCTAAAAATTTTGTTGGAGCCACTCCGATTGAGCACTTTAAGCCTGTTTTTTCATAAAGATCTTTTTGAAACTTTCTAAAGAAAGACACTGGTTCTTTTCCTTTTAAGACTTCGGTAAAATCTGCGAAGCATTCATCGACAGAGGCTTGCTCCACTAAAGTGGTGAACGATTTGACGAAAGAGATAAACTCTTTGGATTTATAACGATAGAAATGAAAATCTGATGGAAGAATGATAAGTTGAGGACAAGCTTTTGTCGCTTGAAACATCGGCATCGCTGAGTGAACACCATATTTTCTCGCTTCATATGAGCATGTCGAAACAATCCCCGAACGTCCTTCGTGACCAATCGCCACCGCTTTATTGATAAGTTCAGGATTTTTAATTTCTTCGCAACGAACAAAGAAAGCATTTAAATCGATATGAACGATTATTTTACTCATACTATAATTATAGTATATAAAAAAATATTATGTTAACAAAATATAAAAAAGATGATGCCTTAAGCACCATCATTTAAGGAGTTTTATCACATCATTGATTTGGAGAGAAAATTCTGCTCGTTGTTCATCTACACTCGCGTGTTTGACGAAGACATTATCGACTCCAAGTTTAATGACCTCTCCACTATATTTAAGTTCTAGGAGTCTTGCTTCAAGGCTTTGTATGAACCCGTTAACCGTGGAATAAGCATCATATATGATGATTTTCTTATAACTAAGAAGGGATTTAATCATCTCTTCATCCATTGGTTTTAAGAAGAGAGCTTGTATCAATGTCGCATCGATATTTTCATCTTTAATTGCTTTTAGCAATTCATTTGTTAAAGGGCCAATTGAGACCACAGCAACATCTTTTCCTTGATGTTTGCTGATCCATTTGCCAAAGGCTAAATCACAATTATTATCCTCATCGTTTTTAATATTCTCTTTCGGGTAGCGAATAAAGAATGGAAGCGAATGGCTGAATGATTCTTTTAATAAGAATGAGGCTTCTTGAGTGTTCG
>CAJOQN010000101.1 GCA_905236535.1 uncultured Bacilli bacterium | reverse complement strand
TCTGTTTTTGAAATAGAGATGGGTCTACCCACGACTTCATTTATAAGTGGAACTCCCTTTTATCCATGGTCTTTAAAAAAGATTTATTATCTTAGAAGTAAGAATGAACCAGAACAATTTTTAAAACATATATTTTATGATGATAAATATTCCTCTTATCTTTTTGAGATCGCTAATAAAACCTATATTCCTAACTTTATTAAAAACAAAGATGTTGAAGACAAAGAACGATTATTAATCTTTCATAATTATGGGAATGGGGTTTCAATAAGGGCCACGAATTCGATTCTTGAGGTCTTTAAAGGAGTGGAATCCCCAATCTTTATCAGTGGAGCGGGTTATATGGTTTATCCAAATGCTTTTCTTTCTGGTTTTTCTCTTCCAACTTTCTTTTCTCCAAGTGAGGATAAAGCTATTGAGATTGTCGATTCTTTGACCACTCTTAATCCAAATGGAAAAGAAAATGTCACCCTCCCAGATCATGTATTAAATGGATATTTTTCTAATTCATTAAGTGAAGGTGTCACTTTGATGGTCGATAACTCTATAAAATACAAAGATGCAAGACTATATCAAATAGGGATTTCCTCAAAGATGGCTATGACTTTATTTGACACCACTAATGTGGTTGGAAGAAAGATTTATGTCTCGGCGAATAATCAAAAAGATTATGTCATTAAAGAATTAGAGATAATTGAAGTCGTTAATTCCTCTTCAAATCATCTTTATCAAACAAGTGAATGGTCCATTCTTTTCTTTCAATGCGAACTTGGGACTTCGATTTTTTCTCTTTCCCCGTATTATGTCTCGTTTTTAGTCAATGATGGTCAAAAAAGAGAAGTGGTTAAAAACGGTTCTAAACTTTATAAAGACATCGAGTTTTATGATCCATTAGAAGATTTCAATCTAGGAGTGGATGAAGCCTGTGGATATATCAAAATCATTCTTCTCGTCTTTTCTTTGATGGCCATCGTGGTTTCCATTCTTCTTTTAATTACCTGTATTTATCTTCATGTCATTGACAATCAAAAAGATATTGGATTAGCGAGATGCTTAGGTATCCCAAAAATAGAATCCACAAAGTTCTTGTTCTCATATGCCATTATTATCGCTTTGATATCATTTATAAGCGCTTCGTTTGATTTAATATTGTTTTCTTTTCTCAGCAACTATGTGATTGGGTCGATATTTGGAACAGGATTTACCTTTTCTTTGAATCTTCTTTCTCTTATTGTCATGTTTGCTTTAGCCCTCGGTGTCGCTTTTATAACTTCATTATTTTTCTCTTTTAAAATCACCAAATTAAACCCCCTAGAATCATTAAAAAAATAAAATTATTTATTTTCTTTTTGACTAATTGATAAATGTGGGTATAATTACAATACATTGTAATAGTGTTTAGATATTAATTATGAGTTTAAAAGCAGGTATTGTCGGTCTTCCTAACGTTGGTAAATCCACGCTTTTTAATGCGATTACGAATTCGCATGTTGAAGCGGCTAATTATCCATTTGCCACCATTTCTCCAAATGCTGGAGTGGTCAATGTTCCGGATGAGAGACTCGATTTCTTAAATAATG
This sequence comes from uncultured Bacilli bacterium, assembly GCA_905236535.1. Classification (GTDB taxonomy): domain Bacteria; phylum Bacillota_I; class Bacilli_A; order RFN20; family CAG-826; genus RGIG3315. Next base: position 6,260 of record CAJOQN010000101.1, on the reverse strand, counting down.
TTTTTAAACCCGAAAGAAAGATTCCTGCCACCGTTGAATTCTATGATATTGCTGGCCTTGTTAGAGGAGCAAGCAAAGGAGAGGGATTAGGAAACCAATTCCTCGGTCATATTCGTGAATGTGACGCCATTGTTGAAGTGGTGAGATGTTTTGAATCTAATGATATTATTCATGTCGAAGGTGGAGTTGACCCAATTAGAGATATTGAAGTCATCAATCTCGAGCTTGTGATGGCGGATCTTGAAAGCGTTGAAAAATGTATAGAAAGAATCGCTAACAAAGCTAGAATTCAAAAAGATAAAGAATCGATGTTTGAGATGGGAGTGCTAACTCCAATCCAAGAAGCTTTAAGCCAAGGTTTACCGGCGAGAAGTGTTTCATTAACTGAGGAACAAAAAATCTTTGTGAATAACAACTTTCACCTTTTAACTTTAAAACCAATCGTCTATGTCGCGAATGTCGCAGAAGAAGATTTGATGGATATCGATAATTCTAAAAATTATAGATTGGTAAAAGAATACGCCGAAAAAGAAGGGAATGAAGTTGTTCCAGTCTCTTGCGAAATTGAATCTGAATTAAGCGAATTAAATGATGAAGATAAAAAAGAGATGATGGAAACCTTAGGGATTAGTGAATCTGGTCTTAGCAAGGTTATTAGAACCACTTATCATCTTTTAAATTTATCAACCTTCTTCACCGTGGGAAGCGATGAATGTCGGGCCTGGACATTCACTAATGGGATGAGTGCCCCTGAATGCGCTGGTGTTATTCACACCGATTTCCAAAAAGGTTTTATTTGTGCAGAAGTCTATACTTACGACTCTATTAAAGAACTTGGCAGCGAAACGGCGGTTAAAGAAAATGGAAAGATTAGGAGGGAAGGAAGAGATTATCATCCTTTAGATGGTGATATTATGTTTTTCCGATTCAACGTCTAATGAGAATTGGTTATAGCGAAGATATTCATCAATTAGTGGAAAATCGCCCTTTGATATTAGCAGGAGTGCATATCCCCTTTAACAAAGGTGAAAAAGCTCACTCTGATGGTGATGTCATCTTTCACGCTGTCGCCGAATCAATTTTAGGAGCGTTAGCCTTAGGAGATTTAGGAACTCATTTCCCAGATAACAAGGAAGAAACCTTAAATATGGATTCCGCCTTAATTATGAAAAGAGTTTATGAACTTATGTCCACTAAAGGATATGAAATTAATAATCTCGATGTCTCCTTAGTTTTAGAAGCACCAAAGGTCGCTCCTTATATTAAAGATATGAGAAATAATATCGCATCTTTACTTCATACGGACCTTAATAATGTCTCTATTAAAGCGGGGACAAATGAGAAGATGGGTCCTCTTGGAGAAGGGAAGGCTGTCAAAGCTATTGCTGTTGTTTTATTAAAAGAAAAAAATTAGTGCTTGATTTATATATATACGTATGTATAATAATCACCTTAAAAAGAAACTATGGAAATTGAAGTCATCTTAAAAACTAATCTTATTGAAGCGTTTAAGAAATTAGGTCTTGAACTCTCTTTTAATGATGTTGTCATTGAAAGAAGCAAAGATCCTCTTCATGGTGATTATGCGACGAATGCGGCCCTTAAATATTCCCGTCAGTTAGGGCAAAATCCAAGGCAAATTGCCAATAAAATAGTGGAATTAATAAATAAAGACAACTTGAATAAGATTGAAATCGCGGGACCTGGATTTATCAACTTCTTCATTAAAAATGATTCTTTACAGGCTGTTGTCTCTAAAATCATTAATCAAGGAAAAGATTATGGCCGCGGAGAAAAAAATGGAAAGAAGATTAATGTTGAATTCGTCTCCGCAAATCCAACTGGTGATCTTCACATCGGTCACGCTCGTGGAGCAGCGGTCGGTGATTGTATCTGTCGCTTATTAGATTTCGCGGGCTATGAAGTTACCCGTGAATATTACATTAATGATGCCGGTGCTCAAATTGGTCACCTTGGTGAGTCATTAAAAGAAAGATATCTCGAACAACTGGATAAAAACTATGTCGCTAACATTCCAGAAGATGGATATATGGGTCAAGATGTCATTGATATCGCAAAAATGATGGTTTCTGAATTTGGTGATAAATATAAAGATGAACCTCTATCTACCTTCGAACAATATGGGATGGATAAAGAACTTGAAAAGATTATTAAAGACCTAGACTTCTTCCGCGTTCACTTCGATGTCTTCTCCTCTGAAAGAAAGATAAGAGATAATAACGCGGTTGAAAACGAAATCAAATACCTATCTCCTCATATTTATAAAGAAGAAGGAGCTCTCGTCTTAAAAACTACTGATTATTTAGATGATAAAGATAGAGTTATTGTTAAGAGTAACGGGGATTATACCTACTTCCTCCCAGATATTGTCTATCACGTTAATAAAGCTTCAAGAGGATATGACCTATTAATCGATGTCCTCGGAGCAGATCATCATGGCTATATTAATAGAATGAAATCCGCTCTTATGATGCATGGATACGATAAGGACAAACTTCATGTTGAACTTATCCAAATGGTCCGTCTTCTTAAAAACGGTGAAGAATTCAAGATGTCCAAGAGAAGTGGAAACGCTCTTACACTTCGCGAATTGTGCGAAGATGTAGGGGTGGATGCCGCAAGATATTTCTTCGCGATGCGCGCTCCAAGTGTTCATCTTGACTTCGATTTAGATTTAGCCCTTGAACAAAGTTCAAATAACCCGATTTATTACGCCTTTTATGCCCATGCAAGACTTGCTTCTGTCTTAAATCAAGCAGAGAGTCAAGGGATTAAAATAGATGCAAGCGCTTCTAACTGCACAAGTGGCAGTGAACTTAATCTATTAAAGCATCTGATTGATTTCCCGAAAGAAGTTGGTGAAGCTGGCAAAGAAAAGGCCCCTTATAAAATTACCAATTACATTCATCGACTCGCTGAACTGATTCACGCTTTCTATACAGAATGTCGTGTCATTGATAACGAGCGACTAGACATTACTTCCTCACGTTTGGCGTTATGCCAAGCTGCAAAAATTACCATCAAGAACGCTTTAGACCTCATCGGGGTCAGCGCTCCTGATCGCATGTAAAAAGGAGATTAACAACATGGCAGACCATTTATTAGAACTCGCCAATGAAATCTTACAAGAGAATCACCCCATTTCCTTTGCCGAACTTTGGGATCTTGTGAGTGCTAGAGCAGGATTAGACAACAATAGCAAAAAAAGCAAAGTTTCACGTTTCTTTACAAATCTATCCTTTGATGGCCGCTTCTTCAACTTAGGCGGAAATGTTTGGGATTTAAAATCATTCCATAAGCTTGAGGAATTCCGTCGCGACGCTGACGAAGAAGATGAAGATGATATCGTCGATGATGATGATTTAGATGATACTATCTTCGTAACGCAACCTTCTAAAGAAGAAAAAGATGAATCTGATGATGATTCTTCAGAGGAAGAAAAAAATCAATAGGTAAAAAATGTTTGAAAAAATTTTAAAGAAAATTGAAGAAGCTAATAGCATAATTGTCGTCGGCCATATTCGACCTGATGGCGATTGTTATGGAAGTCAAGTTGCTTTAAAAGAAATTATTAAAGCCAACTACAAAGATAAGAAAGTTTATATTGTTGGGAACGGACTCCCCTTCTTTTTCAAAACCTTTGGCCGTATGGATGAGATTACTCCTACAATTGCCAAAGAATCTTTAGTGATAATTGTCGATGTTTGTGAACACCATCGAATTGATAGTGAATTAGTCAAAGAATTCTCAAACAATATCGTGGTGATCGACCATCATATCGTCGCCGATCCTATTCCTTATGAAAAGGTTGTTGACGAGAACGCTTGTTCAACCTGCGAATTAATCTGCAATATGATTCATGAATGTGGTTGGAAGATTACCAAAAGAGCCGCGGGATCCTTATATCTAGGTATCTTGACAGACACTGCGAGATTTAATTATTTAGATGATCATTCTCGCATTCATAAAATTTGTTCATATTTAGTTGATAATGGCGCGGATCCTGATGTTATTAATCGAATTTTATCTCTTTCACCAGAAAGTAAACTTATTGTTCAAGGTTATGTTTTAACTCATTATCAAAAAAGAAAAGAAGGTGTTTTATACATCCATATTAAATATCCGGAATTAAAAAATATTAAAGCCACACCAGCAGTGGGTTCTCTCGTTGTCAATATGATTGGAAACATCGTTGGTTATCCAGTTTGGGCTTCTTTTATTGAAAACGAAGTCGGTTCTTGCATTATGGAATTTAGAAGCAATCGCTATACCGTTAGTGATGTCGCAGTTAAATATGGTGGTGGAGGTCATCGTCTCGCCGCTGGTTGTACCATCAAAAACTATACCCAGGAAGATATTGAACATGTTCTCGACGATTTAGTGAATCTAATTGAGGAGAAAGAATAAGATGTGGGAAAAAGAATTAAATAAAGCTCTTGAAGCTGCAAAAGTGGCAAGAGAGGCGATCTTAGAAGTTTATCATCGTCATTTTGAGGTTGAAATTAAAGAGGATGCTTCCCCAGTGACCGAGGCTGATAAAAAAGCAGATGAAATTATTCGCCATATCTTAGGCAAAGCTTTCCCAACATATGCCTTTTTGACCGAAGAAAGCGAAGATAATAAAGATAGATTATCTAACGATTATGTCTGGATTGTGGATCCCGTCGATGGGACGAAAGATTTCGTGGCTCGTGATGGGGGATTCACAACGAATATCGCTCTTGCTTATAAACATGAAGTGGTTGTGGGAGTTATCTGCATCCCTGTCAGTGGCACTATATATTATGCCGTAAAAGGACAAGGTTCATTCCGTTTAGACCCTGATAAAGAGCCCCTTAAAATACACGTCAATGATAAAGTTGAGGATTTAACAGTCCTTACCAGTGTCTTCCATTTCAACGAAAAAGAAGGCGATTTAATCAAAAAACATTCTGATAAGATTAAATATGTGAAGAAGTTCGGTTCCTCAATTAAAGCTTGTCAAATTGCTGAAGGAAACGCGGAAATTTCTTATCGCATGAGTGCGGGCACCAAAGAGTGGGATACCGCAGCTTGTCAAATTGTTTTGACCGAAGCAGGTGGAGTCTTCGTGGAACCAAATGGTACGCCATTAACTTATAATCGCGAAGATGTCTATAACCGCAATGGCTATGTGATGTGTAATCGCAAAGAAAATATCTTATTATAGAGGACCTAGTCCTCTTTTTATTTAAAAATGTTGATTAAATATTAATAGATGAAAGATAAATAAAAAATGGGATTACCCATTTTATTTAAACGTATATGGCTGGGGTGACTGGGATCGAACCAGTGAAGTGGCGAATTCAGAGTCCGCTGCCTTACCGCTTGGCTACACCCCAATTACAAAATCTCTTTGACCTCGATAATGCCGGGGACTTCTTCTTGAAGGATGACTTCAATTAAATCTTTTATATCTGCGTGAGCGTATGCACAACCAGCACATGCTCCTTGAAGTCTTACATAAACAATTCCTTCTTCGAATTTAACAAATTCAACATCCCCTCCATCTCTTTGAAGGAAGTGTCTAATTTTATCCAAAGTTTGGATGATTAGTTTCTCACTATCGTCTTTAATAATCTCACTCATACCATTAAAATATAGCACAAACATTATATATTGTTTAGCATAAAGCTCAAATTTTTTAAAAAATAAAAACTCCTGCAATAGCAGGAGATTTTATCATTCTGGTGCCCAGGACCAGAATCGAACTGGCATGGATTATTAGTCCGCAGGATTTTAAGTCCTGTGCGTCTACCTGTTCCGCCACCTGGGCACGAGTGGTCACTCTCTGGAGAATCGAACTCCAGACCCCTTGATTAAAAGTCAAGTGCTCTACCGGCTGAGCTAGAGAGTGAATGAATGGCAGGAGTGGCTGGATTTGAACCAACGAATGTCAGAGTCAAAGTCTGATGCCTTACCACTTGGCTACACCCCAATTACAAAATCTCTTTGACCTCAATAATGCCAGGAACTTCTTCTTGAAGAATAACTTCAATTAAATCTTTAATATCCGCGTGAGCGTATGCGCATCCTGCACATGCACCTTGAAGTCTGACATATACGATGCCTTCTTCAAATTTGACAAATTCGACATCTCCTCCATCTCTTTGAAGGAAGTGTCTGATTTTATCTAAGGTGGAGACAATTAATTTCTCACTATCGTCTTTAATAATTTCACTCATATCATAAAATATAGCACAACAATTATTGTTTGTTTA
>CAJOQN010000100.1 GCA_905236535.1 uncultured Bacilli bacterium | reverse complement strand
TTTATCAGCGTCATACATATGTAATGGTTGACCAGTCATGAGCATGACATAGTTACCAATATCAACGATATTGTTGATACTTCTGACCCCCATCGCTGTGAGGAATTCTTTCATCCAGCGCGGAGATTCTTTAATTTTTACACCTTTAACTTCTTTTGAGGCAAATTGCGTGCATTTATCAGTTTTAGAACCCACCTTTAAGTCGGTTTTAAAAGTCACTAATTCTTTGACTTCAGGAAGATGCAATTCACGGTTAAAGATTGCTGCAACTTCTCTTGCAACATTGATCAAAGAGAGGAGGTCTGGACGATTAGCTAAAACCTTAAGGTTTAGGACCTCATCATCAAGTCCAAGATAACCTAAAACATTTTCTTCACCAATAGGAGCGTCTTCTGGAAGCTCTTCGATCCCTTTGGTTTGGGCTTCGTTTAGATATTTAGATTCCACTCCAAGTTCGAGTAAGGAGCAACACATTCCATCGGATTCAACTCCTCTGATAACGCCTTTTTTGATTTCGACTTGAGGAAGAATAGCCCCGACTCTCGCAACGATAACTTTTAAGCCCTTACGAGCGTTAGGAGCGCCACATACGATTTGATGAATTCCATATTTTTCACCCATATCGACTTTTAAGATATGGAGGTGATCGCTGTCTGGGTGATTTTCACATTCAAAAATGTGACCGATAATTAAGTTCGTCCCAGAGGCCAATTTCTTGACTTCTTCAACTTCGACACCCGCAAAAGTGAGGCCGTTAGCGATTTCTTCAGCGCTTAAATCTTTAATATCTACTAATTTAGATAGACTTTTATAACTTACTAACATCGTTTCTTCCTCCTTAGGCTTTCTTTTTGAATTGATGTAAGAATCTTACATCATCAGTGTAGAATTTACGGATATCATCAATGCCATAACGAAGCATGGCCACTCTTTCAATACCAATACCGAAAGCAAAGCCACTATATTCTTCGCTGTCATATCCATTCATCTTTAAAACATTGGGATGGACCATTCCACCACCGAGAATTTCAATATAACCAGTGTCTTTACAAATAGAGCACCCTTTGCCCCCACAATTGGCGCAAGTAATGTCGACTTCAACACTTGGTTCAGTGAATGGGAAATAAGATGGTCTAAGACGAATTTCACGTTTTTCTCCAAACATCTTTTTGGCAAAAAGCTCTAAAGTGGCCTTCAAATGGCCGATGTTGATATTTTTATCAATGACAAGGCCTTCGATTTGAGCGAATTGATGGGAATGAGTCGCGTCATCATCATCTCTTCTAAAGGTTTTGCCTGGGCAGATAATCTTGATTGGTTTTCCTTGTTTTTTCTCCATGGTTCTGGCTTGAACTGGGGAGGTGTGAGTTCTTAATAAAATATTTTCTGAGATATAAAAAGTGTCTTGCATATCTCTAGCAGGATGGTCTTTAGGAATGTTTAACAATTCGAAGTTGTAATGATCTTGTTCCACTTCTGGTCCATCTGCAACTTCATATCCCATCCCGATAAAGATGTCGATAATCTCATCGCGAACGACAAAGAATGGATTCTTACCACCGGTTTCCATATTTCTTCCTGGAAGGGTGATATCGATTCTTTCTTCTTCAAGTTTTTTATTTAATTCTAGTTCTTTAATTTCATTAAATTTATTTTCAAGATTTGAAGAAATATGATTTCTTGTTTCGTTAATTGCCGCGCCAAAAGTCTTTCTATCTTCAAGAGATAAGGTTCCTAAAAGAGACATTAAAGACATGAGCTCTGATTTTTTGGCCAAATATTTGTTACGGATATTGGTGAGCTCATCACTATTAGAAGCATTCTTGATATCTTCGAGAGCGGATTGTTCGATTTCTTTTAATTTGTTAAGTTCCATAAGGTTAATCCTCACACATTAATGGATTATAACATAATAACCATTTAATGTGGAATTAATTAATAAAAAAGGGCTTGAGTTAGTCAAGACCGCTTTTATTCAAATCACTATGTGAAAATTGATAAATATTATTTGGAAAGCTCGTACATCAAAATGGCGCCGGCAATTGAGACATTTAATGATTCCATAATCTTCATTGGAATTTTGACTTTGAGATCTGCGAGTTCTAAGGATTCTTTACTAACCCCATTGCCTTCATTACCTAAGACTAGGATGAATGGGTCTTTGATGTTTACCTCATCAAGAGGAACACTATCATCGCTTAAGGTCGAGACAATGATTCGATTAGTGTCCGCATAATTAAACAAATCATCAAAAATGACAGGTAGAGAAAAGATTGAACCTTTACTCGCTGAAATCGCTTTGTCGTTAAAAGGATCACATGAATGACGAGAGAGGATGACACCGTCAAACCCAAGACCTAAGGCAGTTCGAATAAGGGTTCCAACATTTCCGGGATCTTGAAGATTATCAAGATATAATAATTTATCCTTCTTTTCTATTTTGAGAGATGGGGTTTCACAAACGAAAACAACCCCATCAGGATTTTCTAAAGAGGAGATTTTTTCTAACACTGATTCATCGATTATATATTGAAAGATATCTTTCGGAAGTCGTAATTCTTCTAAGGAATATACTTCTTTTACAAGCTTAGCTTTTAAAGCCATTTCCAAAGATCTTTTTCCTTCTGCCACAAAAAGACCTTCTTTGAGGCGATTCTTTTTTTCTCTTAAAGAGACAACGTGTTTAATCTTTTCATTACTTCTTGAGGTAATTTTTAAAAGCATTAGAAATAAATTCCTTTCTTAAGTTTATTATTCACTTTTTTATAATTTGGGCAATATTTGTAGACTACTTTGTAGAAATCTTCACTATGATTTTTCACAAAGTCATGAGAAAGTTCATGAACGACAAGAGAATCTAAGATATCAATAGAATAATAAAAGAGATGATCAGCGTAATAAATAGTGTGAGTTTTTGAGGAATTAGAGCCCAACCTCGTTCTCATCTTTTTTATCTTGACCTTATATGGTTTAGAGACTTTCATAAGATTTTCAAAATATCGTGTCCTTGAAGTCATAACCTCGAGATAAACTTGTTTTAATTTATCGATTAAATCTTCGTAATTAAGATATTTTAAGGTGGCTCCGTTTTTAAAATTGATGAGACCTCCACCTTGATTAATTTTAACCTCTACTCCAAATAGATAAACACTATCTCTAACCTTTGAAAGGTCGTTTGATTTCGTATTATCCACTAATTTTTGAGCAAATTTATCAAGTCCCTTTTTGATATTATACCAGGTGACAAAATGGGGAGCGGAGACAAAGAATTTATCATCATGGAATCGATAAATAATTCTCTTTATCCTTTTGTGGGTGATGATAACTTCATATTTTTGAGCGTTATATTCGTAGAAATAAGACTGAGGCATGACTAAATTATACATTGAATATTTTAGTTATAAAATATATAATTTTCCCGTTATTGAATATGGAAAAAATCTTAATATCAGCGTGTCTAGTCGGCGATAAAACCAAATATGATGGAGATCATAATTTAACTCCATATTTAAATGCTTTACTTGAAAAATATGAATTGGTCCCCTTTTGTCCAGAAGTTGAAGGTGGTTTAAAGACTCCTCGCGATCCTAGTGAAAGAAAAGGTGACTTAGTCATTTCTAAGAAAAATAAAGATGTCACCGATTATTTTGATAGAGGAGCGGAAAAAGCTTATCTCATCTGCGCTTATCTTGGCATCAAGATTGCGATATTAAAAGATGGTTCCCCTTCTTGTGGAGTCTCTGAAATATATGATGGAACCTTCAAAAATAAGAAAATTGAAGGGATGGGAGTGACCGCTGAATATTTAAAAAAGAGAGGCATTGAAGTCCTCTCAGATAAAGATATTGAAGAGTTTTTAAAAAGATAGGCAAGCCTATCTTTTTATTTTACCATTCCCACCTTACTTCTTTAACGTAAATGGCGTAAGGAGTATCATTCATGAATTTATAAAAGCGATTTTGGGAGGCTTCTAATGAATATGTCTTCTCATCTTCCGTGTCATTTAAGGTCCCTTCGGTGAGACTTATTTTGGTGGCCGCTCCTAAACCTTCAAGAGTGGCGGCACTGTAAATGGCCGGACAAGCAGTAGCGTCGACATTAGTGGGAACGCCGTCAATATATTGAGGGAAAATATTGACCAGAACCGTTATCGTGATAGACCCTGCTAATGCTGTTTTGTTCATAAAAAAACCAGCATTCTTTTTCATTTGAATGGAATTTGGGAATTTATCAGTTGAAGAGCCGGTTGATTGAATGCTTGAAATAGCAAAAGTATAACCTTCAACACCGATGTCTTGGTTATCTGGATATCCACTTCCTGAACCCGAAGGAAGATAAGTGTGGTTAAAAGCTAAAACCCCACCTTCGACTTCAGAATCTTGATTTTCACTTTCCTCTTCACTTGTATTTTCAGAAATATCGATATCAGAATCATCATCTTCACTCGAAATGTTATTGGTGTGAGAGGTACAAGCACTTAAAAGGAATAAAGCGGAAAATAATAATAAAAACTTTTTCATTAATAATTGGTCTCCTGTCGGTGATAATTTTCTCCTAATTTAAGGAGATATGAATTAAAGATATCTTCTTCGTTCATCTTTAACTTATAAGCTATTTTAAGATAATTTTCAAAACATAAGCGATAATTATCTTCATTTATTTTTTCTTTGAAGTTTGAAATTAAACGATACATCTTGGTGAATAAAATCGATAAATCTTCATCGCTAGATTCATATAAAAAGGATGTTTCTTCAATGTTATTAGCGATTCCTAAAGAAAGAAGGAAATGCAATCCATCAGCGTATTCATCCATGACGATCTCTCGAGCTTCACTTGGTTTATTGGACCAATATTTAAAGCATCTCGTAGCGTTCGCAAGTTCCCCAATCTCCACGAAAAGAGCGAGGAATCGTCTTTCCGTCGTCTCTTCATAGGTCACGTGATGATTAGCTTGAATCGCGAGATCGAGCTCTTTTTGTTTGATAAATAAACGTTTAAAATCAATTAGCATTTTTAACCCTCAATCTTATTAAGTCTCCAAATCTCTTTAGCGTATTGCTCAATCGTTCTATCACTAGTGAAATAACCGCTATTGGCGATATTCATAAGGCAAGATTTTTGCCAGGCTTTTTGATCGAGATAACGTCTTTCGGCCTCGTGTTGAGCTTCAGCGTAACTATCAAAGTCTAAAAGAATGAAATATTGGTCGTTATGATTCATAATCTCATCAAAGATGAGTCTGAATTTATCAGCGCGATAATAGCACCATGGACCAGAGAATAAGGAATCTAAGATAGATTTAATTCTTTCATCACTATTATATAAGTTCCATGCCGAATAATCGCCATGACGATAATGATTTTCTACTTCTTCAGCGCTCATTCCAAAGATAATCGCGTTATCTTTTCCAGCGTTTTCCACGATTTCGATGTTCGCTCCATCCATCGTTCCTAAGGTGATAGCCCCGTTCATCATGAGCTTCATATTCGAGGTTCCACTCGCTTCTTTACCAGCGGTTGAGATTTGCTCAGAGATATCGGCAGCAGGAATGATTAATTCGGCTAAAGAAACACCATAGTTTTCAATGAAAACTACTTTCATATATTTATTGATTTCTTCATCGTTGTTGACAATATCCGCAACGCTTAAGATTAATTCAATAATCTTTTTGGCGTAGACATAGCTAGGAGCGGCTTTCGCCCCAAAGATATAGGTGTGAGGATAGATTCTGAAAGAAGGATCATCCTTCATTCTTTGATAAAGATACATGATATGGAAGATATTTAATAATTGTCTCTTATAAGCGTGTAATCTTTTAATTTGCACATCAAAGATGGAATCGACATCAAGTTGGATACCATTATGTTTTAATACATAATCCGCGAGTTTTTGTTTGTTTTCACGCTTGATATCCGCTAAAGCTTTTAAGACTTTTTCATCATCCTTAAATTTTTCAAAAGCTTTAATCTTTTCCATATGCATAATCCATTTATCACCAATCTTGGAGTTGATTAAAGCGGTGAGTTTTGGATTGGCGTTAACCAGCCAACGACGATGGGTCACCCCGTTGGTCTTGTTGTTAAATTTTTCAGGCATATAGCGATAGAATTCTTTAAAAGTAATATTTTTGATAATATCGCTATGAATTTGAGCTACTCCATTAATGGAGAAACAAGCAAATAAAGCTAAAGAAGTCATATGAATTTGACCATCTTTAATAATAGTCATCGCTTGAATATCGTTATCGCTGACACCCTTATGAATCATCTCGACGACGCAGCGGCGATTGATTTCTTCGATGATCATATAAATGCGAGGAAGTAAGGTTTGAACATATTGAACTGGCCACTTCTCTAAGGCTTCCACCATCACCGTGTGATTGGTGTAGGCCATCGAATGGATGACTTCGTTCCAAGCTTCATCCCACCCATATCCATATTCATCCATCATAATTCTCATCATTTCCGGAATCGCGAGAATAGGATGAGTGTCGTTGAGTTGAAAGACATATTGTTTCGAGACCCCAATCAAGGTTCCGTGGTGATTATAATATGATTTTAAAGTTGATTGAAGTCCCGCGGACACCAAGAAGTATTGTTGACGAAGTCTTAAAATTCTTCCACTTTC
>CAJOQN010000099.1 GCA_905236535.1 uncultured Bacilli bacterium | reverse complement strand
GATGGCGCGGTGGACACACCTGTTCCCATCCCGAACACAGAAGTTAAGCACCGTAGTGGCGAAAATATCTCCTTGAGACAAGATAGCGAGCCGCCGGGCTTTTTTTATTACAAATTATATTTGTGTATAATTGTAATAATCCTTATAATTAATATCACAGCGAAAGGAGATTTTATGAACATTAAGCTTTACCGTTTACACAGCACTCTTCCTCTTAGTGAAGAAAATAAAAAGATGGATGATCAACTCATCGATGATATTAACGCTTCACTTTTTAAAGAGGATTTATATCTTAGTGAAAACGCGGATGACGATGATTTTTCGGTCGTTTTTGTGGAGACTGGTGGAGCGGAAGAAGCTTTCTTAAAGATTGAAAATCAAATCTCTAATCCCTGTATTTTATTAACACATTATAAAAATAATTCCTTGCCTGCGTGCATGGAAATTAAATCCTATTTAGCGACCAAAAATAAGATTGCCTTTATCTTGGACACAGGAAATGACCAAGAGCAAACTTCAATGATTCCCGAGCTTTACAAAGTCTTTAAAGCTAAAAAAGAAATCTCTGGCGCGCGACTTGGTGTTGTCGGAAAACCAAGTGATTGGTTAATCTATTCAAAGGTTGATTATCAGAAGGTTGAAGATAAATTTGGAATATCATTAATTGATATTCCAATGGAAGAATTCCAAGAAGAGATTGATAAACATCAATATGGTCGTGTTCGTCATCTTGCGGATCTCAAAAAGAAATGGAAAGATCCAGAAGTTTTAGAGACCGCTCTTTGTATTTATGGGGCGTTAAAGAGACTTATTATTCGTTATAATCTTGAAGGATTAACCGTCCGTTGTTTTGATTTATTAGGTCTATATAAAAACACCTCTTGTTTAGCCTTCGCTCTTTTAAATGAAGAGGGCTACATCGCTACCTGTGAAGGAGATATTCCCTCGATGTTAACAATGTTATTTATTAATAAGTTAACTGGTTATTCTTCTTTCCAAGCGAACCCAAGCTATATTGATTATCAAAAGCGTAGAATCTTATTCGCTCATTGCACAGTTCCCTTCGATATGGCCACTTCATATGAATTAGGCACCCATTTTGAAAGTGGATTAGGGATTGGAGTAAGAGGCGAACTTCCTAATGGAGAAGTGGTAATTGCCAAACTAGGCGCTGATTTAAAAGAATATGTTTTAGCCGCGGGCAAGATTATTGAAAATCCGAAACTTAACGGGTATTGTCGCACCCAAATTATGGTGGAATTTAACAACCATGAAATGATGGATTTTTTCTCCTCTAATGTGGGAAATCATATCATCATCTCTTATATGACAAATCCATCATTGTTCGGGCTCTTCCTCGAACTGTTCACCAAAGCGGATTAATGATATCTCTTAAAAATTGAGATGAAGAGTAGAGAAGCCAAAAACTTCTCTTTTTTCATAAAATAATAGAGTTTTAGTGGTGTTTTTGGATTAGATATTTTCTTTAAAAAGTTAGGAAAATCTCAACGCTTGACATAATCTTTTTTACTTTGTAAAATGAGGCGTATTTTAAAGAGGACAATTATGGAAAACACCGAAGCCAAAAAAGTTAATCAAAATGTCTCCGTCAAAGAAATCATTGAAGCGACATATGAGAAGTCTCTTGAATGCTATGGCATCGTTGGATTCGCAAGAAGCGACGCTCAACTTAGAAATGATTATTCTCCACTTAAACCAGAGAAGATTCATCATGGGATTCAAGTTATGAAATTCGCTAACGGGGATTTTGATGTTACCTTATATGTCCTTCTTTCTGCGGAAGTTAAACTTACCGAAACTATTTTTGAATGCAAAAAGATCGTTCATTACTTCCTTAACAAGAAATATAACAACCACTGTCGTAAAGTTAACGTCTATGCGATGGGTGTTAAATAAGAGGATTTACTAATTTATGAGAACTATTAATGGTCAAGACCTCAAGAGCATGTTTGTCTCTGGGGCCAACAATTTATATAATCACTACCCTGAAATTGATGCCTTAAACGTCTTCCCAGTTCCTGATGGAGACACCGGTATGAATATGAACCTCACAATGACTAGTGGGGCTAAAGAAATCCAACATCGAAG
>CAJOQN010000098.1 GCA_905236535.1 uncultured Bacilli bacterium | reverse complement strand
TTCATAAAAACACCTGCCTTTCGATTTATATCTCTAAGGGAACAGGTATTATTTTACTATTTTTAGACTTATTGCAGGTTTTTCTTATGAAACGGAAGTTACTTTAAGAATTAACACAAAATGGTTTGCAGCCAACGCAAACCATTTTATTTTTTAAAAATAATAGGTATAATACTACATGTAGACATGCAAATAACAAAAATATAGAAATAATATCATAATATTTTTTCTTGCTATTTTTTTGCTGTCTTTATTTGTTTTTTCTAGGAGATGTATATGAAAAAAAGCAAATTCCTATTAGTCCTTGCTGCTACTATGTTGCTCGCGGGTGGAACAATGGTTGTTTCTGCGTGTGGCGGCCCTAGTGGCGCACAATCTCAATCCGTAATCTATGATGTTGAAAACGAAGATTACGAAATTATTGGATTGAAAAATTCATATAAGAAAGGAGAAACTGTTTCCTTTACTATTGAACTTCTTAATCCTGCAAAGAAAATTAGCAGAGTCACTGCTGGTAACACCAAATTAGAGCCAGATGAAGATGGTGTTTATTCCTTTATTATGGGTGACGAATCCGTCACTATTAAAGTCACTTTAAGTAATGTGGCCGCTCCAACATTAGCCGCTTCCTATACCGGAAGAACTGAAGTTGGTCAAACCATTACGATTTCTGCCACCATTAATGGTGAAGCCATCAATGACTTCACAGTCACTGCGCCCACTGGGGCAAACCTTGTCACCATTAACGGAGCTTCTGTGACTTTAAACGGTGCTGGTAAAGCTGTCTTAAGAGTCAGCGCGGTTAGATCCCCAGTTAGCCCAGAACCAGTTGATCTCCAAATCAACATTGCTAAAAATGAGGAACAACTAGGCACGAACATCACTTATGAAGATGGTAGAATCACCGCTGGTGGTGAAGGTGCTATTAACTCAAATAGAGGAACTTGGATGTTCTGGAGTGGTGATGGTGGAAGCATTTCTTCTGCAACTCGCCAAGGTAGTGAATATGTTGTTAACTACACAGCCGGTGGCACATTCTATAGCTGCCAATTATTCTATAAACTCCCATATGCTGATACCAATGATAATTATCATTTAAGATGGGAAGTTAATTCAGACGCTGCTGGTGATATCACTGTCAACGGTCAAGTTATTAACTTGGTCGCCGGAGAAAACCTCATCGATTTCGACTTTGTTCAACCGGGAGGAGCAACCATCTCTGTTCAATTCGGTGTTGCTGGTACGGAACAATGGTCACCAACCTCCACAATGGGTGGTTCCGTTTTCAAATTCAAATCACCAAGACTTTCTGATAATGACGATGCTCACACTTATCACGAAGTTAAATTCGTTTCTGAAGATGTCTTATTAAAAGATATCCAAGTCAGAGATGGCAAAACTGTTGCTTCACCAGCAACTCCAGCTAAAGAAGGATATTTCTTCAAACATTGGGCAGATGGTTCTGATGTTTATAATTCAAGTTTAGCAATTAACAAAGCTTATAATTTCATTGCTGTCTTTGAACAAAAATCTTCTGAAAATATCAGAAATGTTACTCTCAAAGATTATCAAGGCAATACCATTACCACCATCGAAGTAGGTGCTGGTGCAGCCTTAGAAATCCCAGCGAACTTAGATCTTGGATTTGGTAAACATATCACTGGTATTTACACCGATCAAGAAATGACAACTGCATATGATATGAGTGTTCCAGTCAATTCCGATATTACCCTCTATGCCAAGGTCAGTATCATGTTTGATGCGACCCATGCACAAGACGCAGGTTTAGGATGGCGTTTACCAGACGAATGGTTTGCTTATGGTAATGATGGTTCAGTCTCCATTACCTTCAATGGTTGGGGTGCTGATTCTTGGTATTTACAAGCAAACTTCACCTCTTCCTTGCCAGTCGGTGAAACTGGTAAAAATTATGTCATTACCTTCACATATTCTATTAACCAAGGTGGTGGAAGAGTGCAAATCTATGATGGTAACTCCTACGGAGCCATGGATTTAGCGACCGGAGTAGAACAAAATGGCACCATCGAATATCAAGGTGGAACCCTAAGCGCAGATAAAAAGTTAACATTCGAATTAGGCGGTGTTACTCTTGATGCAGCTTGTACCTTCACTCTCCACTCAATCGAACTTGCTGAAAAAGCTTAATTGAGATTTATTAAAAGAAGGGGGATACATCGTATCTCCCTTCTCAATCAATATGACTATGAAAAATAGAACAATTATTATCGCGTTAATTTCAACGATGGCACTTAGCGGGTGTTCTATTTTTGATATTCATAGCGGCGGTGATTCAAATGAATCAAATGATAGTGGCATTCATGTCACCTCTATTTCACTTAATGTGAATAAAACCGTTATCGCGGTTAACGAAAGACTTCCTTATACCGTTTCGGTAACTCCTAGTGATGCTTCCGATCCTGAATATGAAATATATTCAAGCGATGAATCTATTTTATGGGTTGATGATGCCAATATCATTGGTTTAAAAGTTGGAACGGCCTCAATTACTGTTTCATCATTTGATGGTGACTTTGAAGATATGGTCACTTTTCAAGTGATGAGGGAAGAGGATATTGACCATTCAGTTCATCCAGAATCTATTTCATTAAGCATTAACAAAAATGTTTTAGATATTGGTGATGTTATTCCTTGTGTGGTTGATGTTCTTCCAGAGGAGACCACTGATAAGTCCTATCGTTTAAATTCTACCGATTCAAGCGTTATTAGAGTGGAAAATTCTAATCTTAGAGCTTTAAAAGCTGGTAGCGCGTCTATTACGGCGATTACTAATGATGGTGGACTTACTGATTCTATTACGGTATCTGTCCGTGGTGATGATGAAGAATTTGATGGATACGCTCCATATGGTTATACATTGAGTTGGAATGATGAATTTGATGGTAATTCCTTAAACAAATCCTATTGGGAACCAATGATTGGTAATGGCTATAATTATGGTGTTTGGGAATGGGGTAATTCCGAAAGACAATATTATAAAGAAGAAAACGCCACTGTTAGTGGTGGAAAATTACATATTACCGCTAAAAAAGAGACGGCTATTCAAGAAAGAAAAGATGAAGATCCGGTCGAATATCAATACACTAGTGCAAGGCTTAGAACTACTGGAAAAGTATCGACAACCTATGGTTATATCGAAGCCCGAATGAAACTTCCAGCAGGAACTGGAATGTGGCCGGCTTTCTGGATGCTCCCTGAGGCCCGCTATGCGAATAAAGGCTGGCCGATGAATGGCGAAATTGATATTATGGAAGCTAAGGGTCGTATATTAAATAAATCTAGTTCCGCTTTACATATTGCTTCTAATGAGCGAAATGATCATGTTTATGACACTCATGAAGTCACCTTTCCAAGCGGACAAGATATCACTGATTATCATTGTTATGGTTTGGAGTGGAACAGTGGTTCAATGAAGTTCTCATTGGATGGCAATATTTATTGGTCAGTGACCTCTGCTACATATCAACATAATAATCCCGCTTATACATCAGTTAATGAATCCGCCCCATTTGATCGCCCATTCCATCTCCTTTTGAATTTAGCAGTTGGTGGACAATTCGATGGTGGAAGACAGCCCGATGATTCTTTTATCAGCGCGGAAATGGACGTAGACTATGTAAGGATTTTCAATAAGGCCTAATATGAAGAATAAGAGTTTACCTTTCTTAATCACCGTTTTAGCCTTATCCACGAGTGGATGTAGTTTTGATGTTAACAAAGATTCAGAAAGTGAATACGAGCCTCGTATTTTTGATTTATATGGGGAATTTGAAGACGATGATTATTTAACAGTGGAAGGCACGAAAATTGTCAATCAAAACAATGAAACGATTTATCTTCACGGGATTAACGCCGGAGGATATTTAGTCACCGAAAGCTGGATGTGTGCCTCTAAACTTAGACATCGTAATTTAGAAGATGGCACAACTTTAAACATTGATCATTTGACTCTCACAAATACTCTCGTTAGACGCTTTGGAGAAGAAAAAACGTTACAAATATGGGACTATTGGCGGGAAAATTTCTGGGCCGACCATGATTTTGTTAATTGCAAGAACATGAATATGAATGTCATTAGACTTCCGTTTTCTTATATGTCTGTGGACCCCAATTATTATAATGTTCCACGCATCCCAGGCGATGAATTCAATTTTGATATTTTAGATGCTTTTGTCGAAGGAGCGGCCTCACATGGTTTATATGTCATCTTAGATCTTCATGGGGCGTATGGCTCACAAAACGGACAAGACCATTCTGGACAAGTCATTGGAAGCGCGGATCAAGTTGATTTTTATTCCAATGATGAAAAGAAAGCAAAGACCGTTCATCTATGGGAAGCTCTCGCGGAGCATTATAAAGATATTCCAAGCATCGCGGCTTACGATTTATTAAATGAACCAGGTGAAAAAGCAGGTTCTACTGAAAAAAGACACTGGGATTTCTTTGATGATATGTATAAGGCTATTCGCCGCATCGATAATAAAAGACCTTTAATTATGGAATCTTGCTGGGATGGAAAAGATCTTCCTCAACCATCCACCTATTTATGGAACAATGTCATTTATTCTTTCCATAATTATTCTGGGATATACAACGCTGAAGAAAATGTCCAAAATTACACAAATAAGATTAATGGAGTCAAAGCTCAAAATTTCAACGTCCCTTATTATATGGGCGAATTTAATCTCTATAATGATGAGAATAGTTGGAAACTAGTTTTACCATATATGACCTCAAATAATTGGCATTGGACATCTTGGACTTATAAATTAAATCGATTAGATGATAGCAAATACGGCGGATGGGGTATATACTATACCCAAGTAGAGAATATATATTTTGATGTCGATGATTTTGATACAATCATGGAAAAAATTTATGAACTCGACACAACTTGTGACAACGTCACAAAAATGACTTTTGATTCTTCAGTAACCCTCGAAACTATTATGAGGAATTATTGTTGATATAAAACATAACAAGGAGGAAGTTATGAAAAAGAGAAATCTCTTAGTTGCAGCCTTGTCAATGTTCACAGTTTTCGGTTTTGGTGTCGTCACCATGACCGGATGTAACGGACAAGGGCAATCCCAAGTGGAAAAATTTGATGTCACTTGGACCGTTCCTGAACACGCGACTGTTGTAGTGGATGATTATGATTCATTACCCGTTCGTGTCGATGATGGAACAAGACTTACTTTTGCGGTCAATCTCGACCAAGGCTATTCGTTAGAATCTGTTAAAGCCAATGATAAGAGAGTCACCGCGAAATCTGGTAAGTACACCGTTGCAGTTACCAAAGCAACTGAAATTGTTATTGAAGTCGGTGAATCCGTTACTGCTTTGACAATTACACAAAACCCAGACAAACTCTCCTATATCGCTGGAGAAGAACTTGACACTACCGGTATGGTTGTTCAAGCGACATATGCGACTGGAAGAAGTGAAACTATTCAAAAAGGAGATAACGGTTACAGTGTTTATCCCACTGTCTTTGAAGGTGGAGAAGACCATTTCGAAGTTTCCTATGGTGGATTAACTCAAAACGTTAACCTTGATGGCACGGTTGAATATCTTGTGACCATCGATCCTAACGGCGGCACGATCTCTAATGAATATTTAAGCAATTTAGAAGCGAAGAATTTACATAATTACAATGTTTCTGACGCTGGTACCGTGACCTTCACTTATTACAATAACCTTTCTGGCGCTATTGAATTACCAACCAAAGATCAAATCAGCAAAGTTGATAATACTTTAACCGGTTGGTCAAACGATGGAGAAGCTATCACCAATTCCACTGCTGCGAATGTTACAGCACGCGCTCAATGGCAAGTCCAATTAGTGGAAATTGAAGAAGCTACCTTAGTAGTGGAAGACAATGTTCCATATTTAGTCTTAACTGGTCTTTATCGCGCAGCCGAAGAAGTTAATCTTCACTTACATGAAGGTAACAAAAACATCGATTTAGATGGTCCAACATTTACCGGCGCTTCCGGTGCCCCTCTCAACGTTAAGTTCAATCTTAAGACCTTAAGCGATATGGGTGGAGACTATGAAGGCGCTTGGATGGATATTACTTTCATCGCGACCTATCAAGGACAAAGAACCGTTATGGATGTTGTTGTTAACAACATCACTGTTGATATGAACTCCAAAATTAAAGTTGGTTTAGTCGTCTATCAATTTGCTAGTTATCAAGGATATTTAAAAGTTTACTTCAGCAATACCCAATTTGTTTGGAACCTCAGCTTTAGTGGCACAACCTTAATTATGAACGGTCAAACCTCTAATACTGAATGGTATGGCAAACACGCGAGATCCTCTGCTTGGATTGGAAACGAAACTCAACAATACGGTGGTTTAATCGCTTCCGATGGAACCTTCACCATCAACTTTGAGTTAGGTGATGCTCCATTAAATACAGACGGTTATTTCCATATGTGGATTTATGAATCCGCTGATGATAACGCCAATAGAATATGGCCAGAAACCGGTGAAAAGAACGTCTTAATCGCTGAAATCGATACTCCAATCTTTGATCAAAGCGCACCTTTAGGTAACTCCACACCATTAGTCCACACCAAATATGTTGGTTCCGATGGCTATTCTTATTACATTGGTCACCGTTGGGAAGGCTTGATGGTCTATAAGGTTGATGAAAGCAAAGTCATCAATATGAGCAATGCTTACTTAACTCTTGAAGATGGCAAAGTTTATTACAATGTCACTGGAAATTGTGGTCCTTATTACACAAGTGAAACTTTCTTATATGGTTTCTATTTCCAACACAACAGCAATATTGATGGTTTAGGATATGATGATGTGTATGACAACACTGATGTCGATCAACACGCCGTTGTCAGCGGTGGAACCTTCACCATTAAAGTTTGTGTTTCCGATGCTCTTAGCGCTTCTTTCTTAGATGAAAGCAATGCCGCTAGTAGATGGGGTCTCACTGCAAAATTCCACATTGGTGATAACACCACTGCTAACTTAATTGAAATTAAACCAAGCAGTATTGGTACTGATTCATTTACATTAAATGGCGTTACATATAGCTTGATTATGAACTCTTCCACCTGGAACATCGCAGCTTTAGTCCTTGAAAAAAGCTCTTAATTATAACCATAAATTTGACTAGTGGGGTTTAATCCCCACTGGTCTAGAAAGGAAATAATATGAACAAAGTTGGAAAAATATTTAGTTTTGCCGGTATGGGTTTAATTGCCGTCGTGACTGTCACTATCAATGTTTTAGCCCTTGGTGTTTTTAAACAACAACTTCAAGACTTTGTTTTTGGCTATACAGTCGATGAAGAAGCGGCAGGCAAAAACAGAGAAACCGGCGAAGCATTAGCAACTGAAATCGAAGCCGAAGGTGTTGTCATGGTTAAAAACGAAGATAACGCCTTACCATTTGAATCCGCAGTTCAAAGTCAAGTTAATGTCTTTGGTTGGGGTTCAACCCAGTGGGTTGTTGGTGGCAGTGGTTCTGGTCGTGTTGTCGACGAACAACATAACAAAAGCCTTAATGCAAATACCGATTTAATCAAAGCTTTAAATGATTATGGTGTTGAAACTAACACCGCACTTACAAGTTTTTATCGTAGTTTTGCTGGTTCCCGTCCTTCCTATGGCTCAGGAACCCTCAATACCTACGATTATCAATTCCATAGAATTATTGAACCAAAAATGAGTGATTATTCAGCGTCACTTTTAAGCAACGCCCTTGAATATTCCGACACCGCAATCGTGGTCTTAAACAGAGTTAGCGGTGAATCAAGCGACGCTCCAAAGGTTCAATATAAAGGAACTGGTAGCTCCAGCACTCCAAGCGATGGAACTAAATCCCACCTTGAATGCTCAACTGAAGAGTTAGAACTCTTAGAATATGTTGGTGCAAACTATGAATATGTTTGTGTCGTCATCAACTCCACTAATACATTTAATCTTTCATTCTTAGATACAATCGAAGGTCTTGATAGCTGTTTAGTCGTTGGTGGCACTGGTATCAACGCTGCCAAAGGTGTTGTCCAAGTCATGTATGGCGAAGTCAACCCATCTGGCCGTTTAGCCGATACTTATCCATATGATTTTGCAAGCAATCCAGCCTTTGTAAATTCTGGTTCTGATGGTATTGGATATTACACCAATGCCAATGGATTATATCCAAACGATGGAACCACAAATCCAAACGTTGGAAATTCTCCACAATACGAACATGTTTATTATGTCGATTATGCTGAAAGCATTTATGTCGGAT
Source organism: uncultured Bacilli bacterium (assembly GCA_905236535.1). Classification (GTDB taxonomy): domain Bacteria; phylum Bacillota_I; class Bacilli_A; order RFN20; family CAG-826; genus RGIG3315. The sequence continues at coordinate 14,406 of CAJOQN010000098.1, read as the reverse complement.
ACAAATGGTATGAAACCGCTGATGCAGAAGGCTATTGGAACGGCGTCAATAACGAATTTGGAAATGGTTATGAAGGAGTGGTTCAATATCCATTTGGATATGGCTTAAGCCACACCACCTTCTCCTGGGATATTGTTGGTTTAAACAAAGCCAATAATGCCAACTTAAATAAAAACGACACCATCGAAGTGACTGTCAGAGTTAAAAACACTGGCGATGTCAAAGGCAAAGATGTTGTTGAATTATATTACACCGCTCCATATATCAATGGTGAAATTGAAAAATCTTATGTCAATTTAGCCGCTTTTGCGAAGACCAGCGAACTCGAACCAGGTCTCTTCGAAGATGTTAAATTATCATTCAAAGTCGAAGATATGGCTTCTTATGATTTTGATGATGCGAACATGAATGGCAACTATGGTTATGAACTTGATGCTGGTACTTATCAAATCAAATTGATGACCGACTCTCACCATTTAAAAACAACCACTCCTGGGGCTGGTTCCGTTCACGGAAGCGCGACCATCAACTACAAAGTGGCCTCCAACATTCAATATAGAACCGACAGTGTTTCTGGTAACGATGTCTATAACAGATTCTCTGATGATGATTGCGAAGATTATGGAATCGCCATCGATGGTTCTAATTCCAACGCTAATATCACTTATTTATCAAGAAGTGATTTTGATGGTACATTCCCAGAACTCGATGCCACCAGAACTATGGCGGACAGCATTAAAAATGTCAACCTTTATACCTCTGCAATGGCCACCGCGGATAATGACTCAAGTGATGTAACTCCAACATTTGGAGCTAACAACAACATGAAATTATTCGATAACAATGGTCAACCAACCGAATTAGGTCTCGAATTAGGTCAAGATCCTGAAGATGAGAGATGGGAAGATGTCCTTGATCAATTAACAGAATCCGAACTTAGAAGCGCTACCCTCCACGGTTATGTCCAAGTCGCCGCTTTAAATTCAGTCGGCAAACCAAGACATAGAGCAGTGGATGGTCCAAACCAAATTGGTTCCTTCAACGTTGACCACGCTGGAACAGGTTTCCCAAATGCCACCGTTTTAGCTCAAACATGGTCCACTCAATTAGCCTATTCCTTTGGCTTAGCCTTAGGCGCGGAAGCTAGAACTTTAGGTTTCGATGGCTGGTATGGTCCAGGTGTCAACATTCATAGATCACCATTTGGTGGACGTAACTATGAATATTATAGTGAAGACTCTCTCCTCAGTGGTCTCATGGCCGCAAACGCCATTAAAGGCGCAAAGAACCAAGGTGTCTTCTGTTTCTTGAAACACCTTATCTGCTATGAACAAGAATCAATGAGAGATTCCATTCATACATGGTTAACCGAACAATCCTTAAGAGAAATCTATCTCAAGCCATTCAAACTCTGTATCGATGAAGGTGGTGCAAACGGCATCATGACTTCCTATAACAGATTAGGTGCTGTTTGGGCTGGCGGAAGCAAAGCCTTAATCACCGGTGTTCTTAGAGAAGAATGGGGATTCACCGGCATGATCTTAACCGACTATGCCGATCACCAAAAATTCATGAATGGTGACCAAGCTTTAAGAGCAGGTGGAGACCTCTGGATGGATGGTTATTCCAATAATGGTTCTTATAAGTTTGATACAAGCTCTGCTACCTTTAAACAACACCTCAGACGTGCAGGCAAAGATATCTTATTTGCCACATTAAACGCCAAATATACCGCGGATATTTATAATCCGGATGATGATGATATCTCTGTGGTCATCGGTAAACAAGGTTCGCCAAAGACTTGGTGGATTGGCACCATTATCGCTGTTGATGTCGTTGTTGTTTTAGGTGTTGCGGGATGGGCAGTTGCAGCTCTTCTTTCAAGGAAGAAAAAAGCAACTCCTCAAGCAGCTGAATAAATCAACTGACAAAGCATTTATTATTTAGGCTCCTGGAATACCAGGAGTCATTTTTCTTGCAATCCTAGGGATATCAGTTTATTAAATGGGTGGTTTTAGGTCCTATCCCCCTCTTGGGTTAGATAGGATCATTTTTATTTTTCTTTATGATTTTTTCGTTTTCTTCTATTGATTAATGATGTAAGTATTCTTATACTTATTATGGTATTTTCTGGAGGATTTAATAATGGATGATATCAAAAAAACGATGCTCTCTGTTGATGGTAATACCGCAGCAGCTTTAGAATCGTACAATTTTATTGAAGTCGCTGGCATCTTCCCAATTACTCCATCATCTCCAATGGCGGAGAATATTGATGTCTATGCCTCTCAAAAAAGAAAGAATTTCTTCGGCTCCACAGTCAAAGTCGTTGAAATGCAATCAGAAGCTGGTGCTTCTGGCACTGTTCACGGTGCTCTTCAAGGTGGGGCTTTAGCCGCGACCTATACCGCAAGCCAAGGTTTGCTTTTAATGATTCCAAACATTTATAAGTGGGTTGGTGAATTACTTCCAGCAGTCTTACATGTCTCTGCGAGAAGCTTAGCCACTCGTTCCTTATCAATCTTTGGTGATCATCAAGATATTTATGCGATTAGACAAACTGGTATCGCTATGATCTGCTCACACTCTGTTCAAGAAGTTGCGGATTTAACCAGTGTTGCTCACTTAGTCGCCATCGATGGTGAACTTCCAGTCTGTCATTTCTTTGATGGATTTAGAACTTCTCACGAAATTCAAAACGTTGAATTTGTCGATGATGCCGAATGGAAGAAATTACTTCCGATGGACAAAGTTGAAAAATTCAGAAGCAGAGCTTTAAACCCACACACTCACCCAGTCACACGTGGTGGAGCGGAAAACGATGACATCTATTTCCAAGGTAGAGAAGCTCAAAATCAACATTTAGATAACGCTCTCGCTGTTGCTGAAAAATACTTCAAAGAAGCAACTAGATTAACTGGCAGAGAATATGCACCATTTGTCTATTATGGTGATCCAAATGCCGAAAGAGTGATTATCGCTATGGGTTCAGTGACCGAAACCGCAAAAGAAGTTATCGATGAACTCAAAGGTGAAAAGATTGGTTTAGTCAAAGTTCACTTATACCGTCCATTCTCCACTAAACATTTAGTCAACGCTTTACCAAAATCTGTTAAAAAGATTGCGGTCTTAGATAGAACTAAAGAATCAGGTGCGACTGGCGAACCATTATATCTCGATGTCGTTGCTGCTTTAAAACAAGAAGGTTTAGATGTCGAAGTCTTAGGTGGAAGATATGGTCTTTCCAGCAAAGACACTCAACCAAAAGATGTCAAAGCTGTCTTTGACTTCCTCAAGAGAGATGATGCATGGAATGGTTTCACCGTTGGTATCAACGATGATGTCACCCATCTTTCCATTCCTGTGGATAATAACTTCCATGTACACGCTGACTATACCTCATGCTTATTCTATGGTTTAGGTAGTGATGGTACTGTCTCTGCGAATAAATCCTCTATTAAGATTATCGGTGATGCGACTCACCAATATGCTCAAGCGTACTTCGCTTATGACTCCCGTAAAGCCGGTGGTGTCACTCGTTCTCACTTGAGATTTGGTAAGAATCCAATTCACTCCACATATTATGTGCAAAACGCTGACTTCGTTTCTTGTTCCTTAGATACATATCTCTTCAAGTTCGATATGATTAAGAACTTAAAAGAAGGTGGAACTTTCTTGCTCAACACTGATATGTCCGATGAGAAACTTGAAGAAGTCCTTCCAAACCGTGTCAAATATCAATTAGCGACCAAAAAAGCTAAATTCTATGTCATCGACGCGAATAAAATTGCTGGTGAAATTGGTATGGGTCGTCACACTAATACCATTCTCCAAGCTTCCTTCTTTTATCTCAATCCAGGCATCATGGATTATAGTGAAGCCAACAAATGGATGAAGAAGTTCGCCGAAAAGAGCTATGCCAAGAAGGGTCAAGATGTTGTTGAACTTAACTGGAAAGCGATCGATGCCGGAACCGAAGGCTTAAGAGAAGTCAAAGTTAAACCAGAATGGGCAAACTTAAAGCCTGTGATGGAACTCAAATTAACTGGTGATGATTATTTTGATTCCTATGTCGCTGTTATGGGTAACTTAGGTGGTGATGATTTACCAGTTAGCAAATTACAAGAATTTGAACTCCTTGATGGCACTATGCAAAACGATATTACCTTCAAAGAGAAGAGAAGTATCGCTGACAGAGTTCCATTATGGCATAAAGAAGCATGTATTCAATGTAATCAATGTGCATTCGTCTGTCCACACGCTACCCTCCGTCCAATCTTAATGGATGAAGAAGAATATAATAACGCTCCTGAACTCGTTAAAGAAGGCACTATCAACGCTTTAGGCCCAGGTTTAGCCGGACTTAAATATCGCTTACAGGTCTCACCAAAGAACTGTGTTGGTTGTGGACTTTGTGTTAGTGAATGTACCGCGAATAAGACTGGTAAAGTCGCTCTTGAAATGGTGGAAGCCAAATCTCAATTCGAGCAAGAAGAGGCTGCTGATTACTTATTCAAACACGTCTCCTACAAAGCTGACAAATTACCTCCAGCTATGCAATCATCCGTTAAAGGTGTTGGCTTCTTAATGCCTTACATGGAAGTCAGCGGAGCTTGTGCGGGATGTGGTGAAACCCCATATTATCGTTTAGTCTCTCAATTATTTGGTAAAGATATGCTTGTTGCTAACGCTACTGGATGTTCTTCCATCTATAGTGGTAGCACCCCACTCACTCCATTCTGCACTGATAAGAATGGTGAAGGTGTGGCTTGGGCAAACTCCTTATTCGAAGATAACGCTGAATATGGCTTTGGTATGAGAGTGGCAACCGACACTAAACTCAGAGCCATCGTTGAAATCTTAAGTGCAGCTAAAGAAAGAGATATTGAAGACGAACTTAAAGCGCAAATCGATCTATATTTTGAAAATATCAAGAATAGAAGTGCGGTTGGCCCAATCGCTTCAAAACTCGTCGAACTTGTCAAAGCAAGCAAAGATGCGCAAGTTAAAGATGTCCTTCAATATGAAAGAGATCTCAAAGATAAATCAGTCTGGATCATCGGTGGTGATGGTTGGGCTTATGATATCGGTTATGGCGGACTCGATCACGTCATCGCCAACGAAGAAGATGTTAACATCTTAGTTCTCGATACCGAAGTCTATTCCAATACCGGTGGACAATCCTCCAAATCTTCTCAAACTGGTTCTATCGCCAAATTTACCGCGAGCGGTAAGACTACCGCCAAAAAGAATCTTGCTTTAATGGCGATGGCGTATGGCAAAGTCTATGTCGCTCAAATCGCTTTAGGCGCGAATCCAATCGCGGCGATTAAGGCTTTAAAAGAAGCCGAATCTTATGATGGACCATCTCTCATCATTTGCTACGCACCATGTGCGAACCACGGTATTAAAGGTGGTTTAACCAACTCCATGAGACAAGAAAGATTAGCGGTGGAAAGTGGTTACTTCCCAATCTTCCGTTATGATCCAAGAAAAGTTGAAGCGGGACAACCTGGTTTAACCATCGATATGAAAGATCCTGACTACAGCAAGTTCAGAGACTTCATCATGACTGAAACTCGTTATTCTCAACTTCCACGCGTTAATCCTGAACACGCCGAAGAACTTCTCACGAAGTCTGAAAATTACGCGAAGGATAGATGGGAAAGAATTAAAAAATTCGGTCTTTAATTCCTAACTAAACAAGTGCGTTCTTCGGGACGCACTTTTTTCTTGTTTATAACAAGATTTTTCTTGATAAAACAAAATCTTTTGTAATATACTATGTTGGTAGGTTAAGGAGAAATATTATGTCCAAATCATCCAAATTAGCAAACGCATATAAAGAAGTTCTCCAAGAACTCAACAATGCTCAAGAATTAGTCGCATCTCTTCCTAGAGGATATATTTCTAGAAAGACTATTTCCGGTCACACATATCACTATTTACAATGGAGAGAAGGCAGCCATGTCTTATCCACTTATGTCAATGATAACTTAGTGGCCTTAACCCAAGCCAAAATCGACGTTCGCAAAGCCGCTGAAGAATTAGTTAAAGTTTTAAAAGCGTCCCTCAAAAAGACCGAAAAAGAACTCCGTAAAGCGGGTTATAGCGAAGAACAAATTCAAGCTTTAAGAGGTTAATTAATACTTAAAAAAAGCATAAAAGAGTGGTTAAACACTCTTTTTGTTTGCTATAATATGGTCTTATGTCAAAATTAATCGTTTTAAGTGGTGTTCCTGGAAGTGGTAAATCATACTTCTCCAATATGTTAAAAAAGATGAGACGTCGTCATGTTTATATTATTTCTAGCGATGGTCTTAGAAAAGATATTTTAGGGGATGTAAAAGACGTTTCTGAAGAGGATTTGATTTGGGAAACTTTCTATGGATTAGGCAAATTATATTCCAAAGACAAAGACGCTTTTGTCATCTTGGACGCTACACACATTTATAGTGAAAAAAGAAAACAAATTGCTAAAGAATTTAAAGAATTATTTGATGATATTGTCTTAATTTCTTTCAATCTCGATCGCGAATTAGTGAAGCATCAAAACATCGAAAGAGAATATCCTGTCCCTCTTGATGTCTTAAATATGTTTTACGAATGTTATCAATATCCCGATGAAGAAGAGAAGACACTCTTTGATAAAGTATATGTCATTGACACCAGTGACATTGGCAGTGTCATCTATGATTTATTAGAGAAATAAGCACGTTATAGCGTGCTTATTCTTTGTTCAAAAGAATATCAATGAAAAAAGAAGACTAATAGTCTTCCTATAAAACATCTGGTCGGAACGATGAGATTTGAACTCACGACCCCTTCCACCCCAAGGAAGTGCGCTACCAAGCTGCGCTACGTCCCGAATGCCTTATTATTATAATCTCATAAAATAACCAATTAAAGATATTTTGCATCTATATAGCAGTCATCGTTTTTCTATGATAAACTCTTATCATGGAAAAAAAGATTGTTATTGTCGGTGCTAAAGAGAATAACCTAAAGAATATCTCTTTAGAGATACCTAAAGAAAAACTCGTTGTTTTTACCGGATTATCAGGTTCTGGGAAAACTACTTTAGCCTTTGACACAATCTATGCCGAAGGGCAGAGAAGATTTATGGAATCATTATCTTCTTACGCTCGCCAATTTTTAGGTAATTTTGAAAAACCTAATGTTGAATCCATCGAAGGATTATCTCCGGCGATTTCTATTGATCAAAAAACAACATCTCATAATCCTCGTTCCACTGTTGGAACAGTGACTGAGATTTATGATTATTTAAGATTATTATTCGCTAATATTGGGGTTCCATATTGTCCCCACGATAATGTTCCCATCGTTTCATTTACCATCACCCAAATGACGGATATGGTTTTTGAATATCCTGAAGGTAGTAAAATTCAAATCTTATCCCCAGTAGTGCATCACGAAAAAGGAACACAAAAAGATGTCATTGATAAATTAAGGGCTAATGGTTTCCAACGTCTAAGAGTGGATTCTCAATTTGTCTTAATTGATGAAGTTAAAGAATTAGAAAAAAATAAAAGACACAATATTGATATCGTAGTCGATAGAATCGTCGTCAAACCAGAAGCAAGATCGAGAGTTTTCGAGTCTATCGAAACGGCTTTAGATTGGTCTCATGGATTATTAATCATCCTTAGTGAAAATGAAGAAAGAATAGTGTCTGATAAACACACTTGTCCTATCTGTGGATTTTCTGTTCCTAAACTTGAACCTAGATTCTTCTCCTTTAATTCACCTTTGGGATGTTGTCCCGACTGCAATGGCTTAGGCATTAAAAGAGAAGCGGATCCACATTTGATTGTCCCCGACGAAGAGATGACCATCGCTAATGGGGCTATCGATTATTACCGCCATATGGTGGGTTCACAAAACCTTGAATGGCAAGAATTCAACATTCTTTGCAAGTTATATAAGATTCCGACAAATGTTCCATATAAAACTTTAACCAAAGAGCAAAAAGATATCATCTTATATGGCTCAAAAGAACCATTCAAATATGAACTTCAATCCTCAAGTGGGAATGTCAATCATCGTAACGGCTACATCGAAGGTATTAAACTTAAGATTGAAAGATTATATCGCGATACCACGAGTGATTGGATGAGAGAATATTATGAAAAATTTATGCGCGATCATCAATGCACGACTTGTCATGGAGCGAGATTAAACGAGCAAGTTTTATCGGTCAAAATCGATAACAAAAACATCTATCAAGTCACGCAAATGCAACTTAAGGATTTATTAAATTGGATTAGGAGTTTACGTCAAAAACTCAGCGAAACCCAGTTAGAAATCGCGAATTTGGTCTTAAAAGAAGTGGAAAATAGAACTTCTTTCCTCTGTGAAGTCGGGCTTGAATATCTCACTTTATCTCGTTATGCAATGACTCTCTCAGGCGGTGAAGCTCAACGTATTAGATTGGCCACTCAAATTGGTTCAAAGCTCTCTGGAGTCTTATATGTTTTAGATGAACCATCAATTGGTTTACATCAAAGAGATGACCAAAAATTAATTAAGACCCTTAAAGAAATGGTCAATTTAGGTAATTCTTTAATCGTCGTTGAACACGATGAAGAAACCATTAGAAGCGCGGATTATATTGTCGATATTGGACCATATGCAGGCATTCATGGCGGAGAGGTCATGTGCGCTGGTTCACTCGAAGATTTGATGAACACCAAAGATAGTGTCACTGGCCAATATTTAAGAGGAGAAAAATATATCCCTATTCCAAAACAAAGAAGAAAAGGGAATGGGAAATTTATCTCTATTAAAGGAGCCAGTGCGAACAATTTAAGGAATCTTAATGTTGATATTCCATTAGGATGTTTCGTCTGTGTCACCGGTGTTTCTGGAAGTGGAAAATCCACACTTATAAATCAAACTTTAGTGAGACATCTTAAGAATCATTTAAACGACGATGATTTAGACGCCGGTGCGATTCATTCAATCGAAGGTTTTGATAATATTGATAAATGTATCGATGTCGATCAAGACCCAATTGGGAGAACTCCTCGTTCTAACCCTGCGACCTATGTCAAATCATTTGACGCGATTAGAGCCTTGTTCGCGGAGACCATCGAAGCAAAATCAAGAGGCTTTGATAAATCAAGATTCTCTTTTAACGTTCCAGGTGGAAGATGTGAGAAGTGTCAAGGTGATGGAGTCACTCGTATTTCGATGAATTTCCTTCCAGATGTCTATGTTAAATGTGATGAATGTAACGGAAAAAGATATAACGAAGAAACTCTTCAAGTTACTTATAAAGGCAAAAATATTTATGATGTCTTAGAATTAACGGTCGATGAAGCAGTCGATTTCTTTGAACATCGCCCCGCGATTCTTAAAGGTTTAAAAGCCTTAAAAGATGTTGGTTTAGGCTATATTAAACTTGGGCAACCTGCGACCACATTAAGTGGTGGTGAAGCTCAAAGAGTGAAACTTGCCTATGAACTTCAAAGAAAACCAACAGGTAAGACTTTATATATCTTAGATGAACCTACAACTGGCCTCCATACGGATGATGTGAAGAGACTCATCAAAGTTTTACAAAAATTCGTGGATAACGGAGATACCGTTTTAGTTATTGAACATAATCTTGATGTCATCAAGGTTGCAGATTATATTATTGATTTAGGACCTGATGGTGGAGATGGCGGTGGTCGTTTAGTGGCCTGTGGCACTCCGGAAAAGGTTGCAACTAACTCAAAATCATATACAGGACAATATCTTAAAGATATATTAAAAAATGGGAGGTATGAATAATGTTGGGGATGGTTCTATTTATTATTTTCATGCTTATCGCCGTTATATTATTCGTTAAAATCATTTATGATACCGAATCTACTTTAAAGAATCCAATTGAGCATATCGACTATAAAAAAATATTATTAAACACTCTTTATTTTGCTTTAGGTGGAGCGGTGGCTTTTACTTTAGCGATAAATTTCATTTATCTATGGGCCAATATCACTCCTAAAGCTTATCAATTAGTGTTCTCTATTATTTGTTCATTCTTCTTATATTTTTCTTTAGAAGCTTTTTATGTTTCTTTCAGACTTCATTATTGGAAGATTAATCTTCCGGAGAATATTAAGAAGCTTTTATTTAAAATTTTCGCTATTTCCATTCCGGTTTCTATTCTTGCTTTATTTTATGTTTTTAATGGCTTTGCAGAATATCTCACTTATCCATTAATCAATGGGTTATCATTCACTGAAGGATTTGTTTATAAGAATGGTTTTAATGGTGGAATTGCTTTCTATGCGATTTGTATTCTTTTTGGAGCTTTGTTAGCCTATGGCTTAAGCGACCATAAGATGTATCAACAATATGGAAAACATAACACTCTTGATTCCACCTTCTTAGTTGCTTTCCCTGCTGGTATTATTGGAGCGAGAATCTGGTATGTCATCGGTAACTGGACAAGGGATGGTTTTGATCAAGACTTTGTCTCTATCTTTAGAATTTGGGATGGTGGTCTTACTATTTTAGGAGGAGCGATCATGGGTATCCTTGTTGGAGTCCTTTGGTTCATGTGGAGAAATAAAAAGCTTTCCATTTGGGTCGCTGTCGATATGATTGTTCCCACCATTCTTTTAGCCCAAGCGATTGGAAGACTTGGAAACTTCTTTAACGTTGAAGTTCATGGTAATCCCGTGTCCACTCAATATTTTGCCTTCCTTCCTGAAATCTTTATTCGTAATGGGATGTATTCTTCCACAGAAGCAACATTAACTGCTGGACAAATGTATCTCCCATTATTCCTCATTGAAGGAGTGGCTAATGTTGCTGGATATTTCATCCTTTCAACTTTGTTTGGAAAACTCTTAAGAAAATACACCGAACTTGGAGATTTGGCTTTAGGCTATGTGGTCTTCTATGGCTTGGTTAGACTAACGATGGAGCCACTTAGAAATGCCTCCTACAACATGGGAGAAAATGGATATTGGTCATGGATTTTCTCCGCTTTATTTGTCATTGTTGGAATGCTTGGAATTCTTGCTAATCACCTTGTTAGATATTTGCTTAGAAAGAAGAAAAACACACAAAAAGCCTCTCAAAACTGGGATAAATCTTCAAAAATCGCGATTATTTGTATTTCTGTTGTCGGTGGATTATTCCTTGTTGGAGGTATCCTATTAATGGCGATGAATAAACCAGTGTTAAACACTCTTATATATAATGCCTTCAATGGTGGAGTTATTCTTTTGACCATTGGGATTGGAGTTTTGATGTCATTAATCGCTCCTATTCTTTACCTTCTTGAAAGCAAAAGAGAAGTAGCTTTGGAGAGTGTTAATGAATAAATACGATTTAGTCCTTTTTGATTTAGATGGGACCATCGCTAATTCTGATGAAATGGTTGTGCGATCCTTTCAAGAACTATATCGTCTATATGGAGATGGGAGAGAATTAACAAGAGAGGAATGTTATTATTTCTCAGGCCCAACCTTAGATAAATCCTTTGCTAAATTATTCCCTAATGGAGATTTTGATTTATTGTTTAAAGAATTCTATCGAATCTCTAAACCTTTATATGAAGAGGTTATTGTTCCTTACCCTCATTCTAAAGAAGTCCTTTTAGACTTTAAAAAAAGAGGAATTAAACTTGGTATTATCACTAATAAAAAGCACGATATGAGTGTTTATTGCTTACAAATTATCGGGCTATTAGATCTTTTTGATATTGTCGTGGGGTATGAAGATGTCAAAGAAAGAAAGCCCGCGCCTGATGGCATTCTACTAGCAATGGACAAATTTCATATCAAAGATAAAAGCAGAGTGCTCTATGTTGGTGATAACCCCTCGGATATCGAGACGGGTCATAACGCAGATGTTGATATGTGCTTTACAGCTTGGGGACCAAGAAAATTCAATTTATCTCTTTTACCCAAATATACGATTTATGATTATTTAGAACTCAAGGAGATTGTAATCGATGAAAACTAAATATGATGTTTTAATTATTGGTTGTGGCCCTGCTGGAATGGGAGCCTCTCTCATCTTAAAAGAAAACAATATTGATTTTGCAATAATTGAAAAGAGCACTCCTGGAGGAAAAGTGAATATCGCTCCTCGAGTGGATAACTATCCAGGTTTTAAACAAATCCCTGGACCTGATTTAGCCATTGCGCTTTTCCAAAGAGTGATGGATAAAGGCATTGAATTAATCTCTGATGAAGTTTTATCCCTAACCCAAAACGAAGATAAAACTTTTCATTTAAAGTGTTCATATAATGAATATGACGCGAAAGCGGTTTTAATCGCCTCTGGCACTAGAGAAAGAAAACTTGGTTTTGATAACGAAGATAAATTATTAGGGCACGGATTAAGTTACTGCGCTTTATGTGATGGTCATTTCTTCAAAGATCAAGTCGTAGCTTGTATTGGTGGTGGAAACGTTGCTTTAAAAGATGCGATCTATCTTTCTAAAATTTGTAAGAAAGTCTATTTAATTCATCGTCGTAACGAATTTAGAGGGGAACCTCGTTATGTTAACGAGGCCAAAGGTCTTGAAAATGTTGAAATTATCACCCCATATATTCCATTAGAAATATTAGAAGAAAATGACCATGTTTGTGGCCTACTCATTCAAAATAGAGAAGATGACTCCAAAAAGACTCTTACTATCGATGGTGTCTTTCCACTTATTGGGCAAGATGCGAATTCTGAATTTGTCAATGTCGAAGGTGTAAAGAACGAATGGGGGAATATCCCGTTTAATAAAGATATGTCCACTGGAGTAAAAGGTTTATTCACTGGGGGAGATGTCACTCCTCGTGAAGTTCGTCAAATCTATCTTGCAGAACATGATGGCAAAGTTGCCGCTAAATCAATTATTGAATTTTTAAAGGAAGAATAATGCCTAAAACCATATCTTTCACCCAACAAGTCAAAGAAGAAATTGTTTCAAATGAGTATAAATCTATCGACCGTTTGAAAGCTCTTTTAAGTGCGTATGTCCGTATTAACGGAAGGCTAGGATTACATCAAAGAGAAAGTGCGATTCTTCTTTATACTGAAAACGCGAAGATTGCGAAATTTTTATATACTTCTTTTTCTAAAACTTTTGATGTTCCCGCTCATATTGATTATGAGCAAAAACCTAATCTAAAAAAGAAGACCTTATACGAGATTGTTATTGAAGAAAAAGCGGATGAAATTCTTTCTAATTTATCCATTGATTTCTTTGAGACCAAGATTACCCATAAGACTATCAAGAATGATGATATGATTTCTGGTTATTTAGCAGGGGCTTTCCTCGCTAGTGGAAGTGTGAACTCTCCATTAACTTCGAATTATCATTTAGAATTCACTCTTAACGATGAGAATTATGCGAAATGGTTTTTACATCTTTTTTCTCGTTATAGAAACACAAATATTCAACCAAGAGTCATCAAAAGAAGAGATAAATTTGTCGTATATTTCAAAAAAAGTGACCAAATTGCGGAGTTTTTGGTGATGATTGGAGCGGTTAACTCCTGTATGGAATTTGAGAATATTCGTATTGATAGAGACTTCACAAACACGGCGAATCGTCTCGCAAACTTTGACACGGCGAACATGAAAAAGACTGTAGCAGCAGCCCAAAAACAAGTGCAACAAATTGAGATGATTGATCAAATTATGGGGATATCTAATATCGCAAATAGTAAGATGAGAACCTTATGTGAACTTCGTTTAGAATATGAGTCTGCCTCTTTAAATGAACTTGCGGAATTAATGTCTGAAAGATTAGAAGTGGAGATTACTAGAAGCAACGTTGCTCATATCTTTAATTCCATAGAAAACTTATATTTTAAGGTGACAAAATGATGAATGTCGAAACTCAACTTGGGATGAGGATTAAATATCTTCGAAATCAAAAGAAGATGAGTATTGAAGAACTTGCTTTAGAGAGTAGTATCAGTGCGAATTATCTCTGCGAATTAGAAAATGGAAAAAGAAATCCTTCGTTAAATGTCCTTGATAAAATTGCGAAGGGGTTAGGGATATCGATGTCTTCCCTTCTTGAAGGAATTGAATCATTTTAAAAAGTTTCGGTTTAACCGAAATTTTTCTTTTACACTTTTCTATTAATTGCTATATTAAAAAAATGAAGCAACTCATCTATAAATCATACACAAATTCATCCACTGATTTTTAGTGTCACTCCAAGAGAATTTACTAGGAGAAAGTAGTTATCTCCCACTTGATGGAAGCGTTTCATCTTATGCTTCTCTAATTCTTACCATCTCAGGATTAAATTTACATAAAAATGATATCATTACCAATGTGACTTTGAAGTTCAAAACAAATGCGACTTCAGGCCAAAACAATATCTCTCTTCAAGCTAATGGAACCCTCATTGACTATTCAACTAATAGAAAC
>CAJOQN010000097.1 GCA_905236535.1 uncultured Bacilli bacterium | reverse complement strand
GTAACATACATAAAGTTTCCGATGTTGCCGTTGACTGGCATCATCACTTCTCCATGCATTCTCGCGGTTGTGGCATTCTTTTGATATTCCTTATTTAAAACTTTAAAGTCTTCACAAGATTTCTCTTCGTGAGAGAAGACTTTAATAACTTTAAGACCATTGATGGTCTCTTCAATATTACCTTCCACTTTCGCCAACGAGATTTGTTGAAGGATGGAATATTTTGCCGACATCTTTCCGCGATTCATCGTATTAAGAAGCATCAATAAGGCAAAGACGATGACAACGATGGTCATCCAGATGCTGTTTAAAAGCATGGAAATCAAGGAGAAGATGACGGATAAACCGGTTTGTAAGATAGATGGAAGGCACTGTGAAATAAATTGACGAATGGTGTCAATATCATTGGTGTATAAACTCATAATCGCCCCATGGGCGTGTGTGTCAAAATATTTGATCGGCAAATCTTGCATGTGGTCAAACATTTCGATTCTAAAATCGTTCATGAATCTTTGAGTGATGATGGCCATCGTGCGATTCCATAACCAAGAGGCGACGACCCCTAGAGCGTAGATAATTGCTAAAGTTGTCAATAAATAAGTGAGATTGGTGTTGAGCCCGATTCCCATCTGCTTGACATAAATTATATCGACAAATGGGTTAAGGCCTTCTTGGAGACCAGCGGTTAAAGTTGTGGTCACAAAGTTAGCAAAGATTGAACCAGAAAGATTAACAAAGACGTTAAAGACGATGAGAATAGCGCATGCAATAAGACCAAACCAATGTTTCTTAAAGAGGTCTTTCATCAAGTGCTTGAGCGTGCCTTTTTTCGCACGAGCGTGTTCTCTAATTTGCGTTCTTGGCGGCATTATTCTCACCTCCCATCTTCTTTTGTGTATAGTAAACTTCTTGATAGATAGTATTCGATTTCAAAAGCTCTTCATGGGTTCCAATCGCGTCAATTTTGCCATTATCCATGATGATAATTTGGTCAGCATCTTCTATAGAAGATATTCTTTGAGCAATGACGATTTTGGTTGTTTCTGGGATATCTTCTTTAAGTCCCTTTCTAATCAAAGAGTCGGTTCTGGTATCCACCGCGCTTGTGGAGTCATCCAAGATTAGAATCTTTGGCTTTTTCACTAAAGCACGAGCAATACAAAGTCTTTGCTTTTGACCACCAGAAACGTTGCTTCCACCTTGTTCAATTTTAGTTTGATATTTGTCAGGGAAGGTTTGGATAAATTCATCGGCTTGGGCGATTTGGCACGCTCTTAAGAGCTCATCATCAGAAGCGTTTAAATCACCCCAACGAAGGTTATCAGCGATCGTTCCGGAGAAGAGAACGTTCTTTTGAAGGACAACACTGACCGAATCTCTTAAGGTTTTTAAATCGTATTCTTTGACGGATTTACCACCCACGAGAAGTTCGCCATCAGAGATATCGTATAAACGAGAAATAAGATTTACTAAAGAGGTCTTTCCACTACCTGTCGAACCTAAAATCCCAATGAATTGTCCTGACTTAATATGGAGATTGATATTTTCAAGGGTGTTCTTTTCTGCGGTTTCGGAATATTTGAAATTAACATCATTAAAATCAATTGAACCATCCATCACTTCATAGATTGGGTTTTCTGGATTCTTAATTGTTGGTTCTTCATTTAAGACTTCATCAATACGTTTCGCGGCCTCTAAGGACATGCTAATCATGACCATGATCATAGAAACCATCATAAGAGCCATTAGAATTTGAAGCCCGTATGTTAAAAGAGAGGATAATTGTCCTATAGACAATGAACCATAAACGATATTGCCTTCCCCGTCTAAAGAGGCGGTCGAAGCAATAATTGAAGCACCGATACCGATGACTAAAATGTTCGCCAAATGAATGGAGGTATTCATAATTGGGTTAGCTAAAGCCACAATCTTTTCCGCTTTGATAAAGTCTTTAGCTAGATTATTAGAGGAAGCATTAAATTTTTCTTTTTCGTATGCTTCTCTATTAAAAGATTTAACAACGCGCATTCCAGAGACATTTTCTTCCACCGATTCGTTTAAAGCATCATAACGATGGAATAAGCGGGTGAAGATTTTCATTGCAGAGCGAATAATGAGGAACAAACCAAAGGCCACTAATGGAAGGATGGAAACAAAGATTAAGGACATCACTCCACCAGAGAAGAAAGACATAATCGCCGAAAAAATCATCATTAAAGGAGCTCTGAAGACGATACGGATTGACATTTGGAAGGCGTTTTGCACGCTGGTGACATCCGTGGTCATACGGGTGACGAGTGAGGCTGCGGAAAATTTATCGATATTAGCAAAGCTAAAGGATTGCATTTTGTGATATAAATCATCTCTTAAATTCGTTGCCATTCCGACACTCGCTTTCGAAGTAAAAATGCCGCCCATAATCCCACAGACAAGGGATAAGATGGCCATAATAACTAAAGCTATAATGACCCAGAACAAGGAGACATTAATGGCGAAATGGAAATTTGGATTTGTGTATTCAAAGAAAGTAAAGAAATCACTTGGAGCGCTGACCTTCGCAATGGTATCGATTAAAATCGACATAGTAAAAGGTAGGAAGCATTCTAAAAGGGCCTCGCCCACCATGAATAATGGGGTGAGGATGGCATATTTTTTATATTCTCTAACGCTTTTAAAAATTCGAATTAATTTCTTAAACATATTTATCCAAATATCAGTGAAAAGTAAGGAACCTTTTCACGATATAAGAAATATTATAGATGTATTTTTAGAATATTCAATTTTAATCTATTTTGATTCTTCAATTTTATTGATAAGGAATTCAATATATCGACGACCCATAAACTCAGAGATGCGTAAATTCCCGTATAAATCGATGTAATGATATTGATTCATCTTCTCTTGAGACATCCCAAATCCGACGAGACGAGTGTTCCTTCCAATCGTCGTGATAATGTTCATTCTGTTGTTTGAATACATCAATTCAGAGACTTTGATATGTCGAAGTTTTAAAAGAGGTTTTTTCCACTCCTCACCAAAAGGTGAAAAACTTTGAATTAATAAATAATTATCCTCATTTAGATCATTAATTCCAATATCGATATATTTCTCTAGTGTTGGAGTTAATTCTGTCTTTTCGACCAGTTCATTAAAGGCTTTTTTAAAAGCCTCGAAATTTTCACTCTTAAGAGTGAGACCTGCTGCTAAAGCGTGACCTCCAAACGCTTCTAAATAGGAAGATAGAGCGATAAAAGAATTTGCTAAATTAAAGCCATCGATTGATCTCGCGCTTCCCTTTAACAAAGATGGATTATTTGAATCGATGGTCAAAACGATGACTGGAATCTTTAATTGATTCATCAATGAATTGGCGACGAGGCCTAATAAACCTTCTTCTAAATCCACTTTGATGACCAAAGCCTTACCTTGGTAGCCTTCGAGGTTATCAATGATCTCTTCTTTGCTTTGTTTAGTCTTTTCTTTACGGATTTCGTTAAGTGAAATCATCCAATTTTTGTAGGGTATAATCTCATCCTTGTCATCAATGGTGAAATATTTGATTAAACGATTGATATTCGTAGTCTTATCCACTCTTCCAATCGCGTTGATTTTTGGAGCAATCGAAAGCCCGATTGTCGTATCATTAAAAGGCTCGCCTGCTAATAAATATTCAATAGAAGGGAATTCGTTATGGGTATATCCCTCCATCGTGAGACGAAGCAAATCACGATTAAATTCCTTTAATGGCATCATATCGCTGATGAGGGAGATACTCGCTAAAGTCGCTAGATATTTATCGGGATATCCAAGCATGGCCCAAGAAAACATAAAAGCGGTAAAGGCCCCACTTGAGGTGATGCTTTTGGTGTATTCGGAGACATTTGGATGGATGATAACATTAGCCTCAGGCAAAGTTTCTTGAGGTTCATGATGGTCAATTACTAACACATCAATACCAGCCTCTTTTAGCATTTTGATGGGTTCAAAAGCGCTGATCCCATTATCGACAGTGATGACTAAATCGTAACCTTTATCGATGATTTCTTGAGCTTTTTGAGTGTTGATTCCATAGCCATCTAAATAACGGGAAGGGATGTAGTAATTAATACGATAATTACGATATAAAAAAGCTTTGACCAAGATTGAACAACCAGTAATTCCATCCGCGTCATAATCGCCGTAAACTATGATTTTATGTTTCAAAGAAACATGTTTGTTGACGAGTTCCACCGCTTTATCCATATCTTTAAAAAGGAAGGGGGATGGAATATCTTCATATGTCAAAGGGCGAATAAGCCTTTGATAATCTTCTAGACTTATTTGATAATAGTCCAATAATTTTTGAAATAAGGAATACTCACTCATATTTTTAAAAGCCACCGCATACGGGTGGCTAAATTATTAATCGTTAATACCGATGAAGATCGCTTCTTCTGGTTCTGCAGATTTTTTAACAATCTTCTTGTTCTTTTTATTTTTACGGGGCTTACGCTCGAAATGAATATGAGAGAAAGCTTTGATAAAAAGTAAGGATAAATGTGGAAGCAAGGCATACATCAATAACATGCCTAAGAGTGCGCCAATGATAATCATCACATATGAGACACATGTAAGATTTGGACCAAGTCCGAAGAACATGATGCTGATGAATAAGATGACGACTAAGACTTCAAAGGCGGTAGAAAGTGAATATGAACCCGCTTTGACAAATAATTCTTCTCTTTTTTCGAGGTTTATATCTTTACTACGATCTTCAAGATACAATTCTCTTTCGCGGTTATTGATGAGAACACCAAAGGCTAAAGAGAGGATAACAATCGCTGGTAAAGCGACAAGGATGTAGGTTGAGACCGCCACTTGAATAAGGCAGAAGATGCCAGTGGTGATAATCGGAGTGGCCAAGGCGAGAATAAAGGCCGCTAAACCTTTGCTTGGACGATATCTTAGGACAAGATATAAACCAGAAACCGCAAGACCGACAAGGGTCGCCACGCTGATCCATAAGAATCCAGGCTTATCCTCAGTCACATTGGTGACATTCTTTAAAGCTGCGGTGCAGTTAGCGCTGATTCCGTTATTTGATAAGACATCGTTTAAAACGGTATTGATTTCGCCATCAGTGGTATATCCACCATCGCTATATTGAACCTTGGTCTCTAAGGAAAGGTTTCTATCGAGCATGGCGACATAATAATAATGGATGTATTCGTTGACGTGTCCATCTTCCGCTTTCTTTTCCGTCATAGTGGCGGGTTCTTCGATGGAAAGGACATAATCAGAAACTTTAGTTTCAGAGAGGGTTGTTCCATCAGATTCATAGACCAACATATGATCTAAATAGTTTTCAACTATTTGTTTGGAGAAAGCATATTCACGGTTGACGGCTTCGAAATGAATTTCGGAGTTCTCCGCAATGTTAGTTCTGGTATTGAAGAAGTTTCCATGACGGATGGCACCAAAGGTCACCATTCCAATCAATGAGACCGCGGTTAAAGCAATGGCAGCAATGGACACTGGTTTTCTTTTCTTGGTTAAATCAAAATCAGCGTATGGTCCGTAATAGCTTTGTTTTTCTTCTTCCATGACATTAGGAACTTTTTCAGAGGCTATTCCAAAGTAGCCATATTTACCAATAAAGGCCGTGGTGTTTGTCGCTAACCACATCAAACCTTTTAAGGCTAAGGTATTTAAGATTAAGGAAACGATTCCACCTAAGACCAAAGCGGCAGCAAGAGGAGTCATTGTGCT
>CAJOQN010000096.1 GCA_905236535.1 uncultured Bacilli bacterium | reverse complement strand
CTACGGATAAATACCCATGCCTTATCAAACAAAATTCTGAAGTTGGGAAGATTATGGCTTTCTTCTATAAGCTTTGGTGGAAATTCCAATTTTGCTACCGCGAATCTTTTGTCATGGATAATCAAATATTTGATGAGGCCTTAAAAAGTGGTAATATCTATAAAGTGATGGTTTTTTATGGCCTTGGAAAAAACAAAAAAGTTTTATCCAAAGAATTAAATAAGGTTCTTCGTGAAAATCATCCGAACATCGAGTCCTCCTGGTCATTGATTGTTAATGAATTAACCCCAAAAGATTGTAATAAAGGTGAGGGCCTCGATTATTATTGTCATTACTTTAACATTGATCCGAACGATGTTTATGTGATTGGCGATTCTGGAAATGATATCACTATGTTTAACAAATATTATGAACATAGTTTCGTGATGTCGCATGCCTATCCCAGTGTGAAGAAATATGCGAAAACACAGGTTTCCAAAGTCTTCAAACTCAGAAAATTTGTATTGGAAGGAGAATAATATGAATCAAGTTAGTCAGTACATTTTCAACCTCTATCACTATCTCTTAAACTTAAGAGACACCATGGAATATGTCATTGATAGAGAACATAAACTCGAAGTTTATAACAATCGTAAAAATGTTATCACCAAAGGAAAAGAAGAAGGCAGCGCTTTCGGAAATTTCTTAAGAGATAACAAAGAACAAACCGAAAAGCTCGTGGAAAAGCTCAATGAATTTGTTAACGAATTCTATAGCGATGAATCCACAGTTATCATGGTTTCGAACGACACCGTGAGAGTGGACCATTCTCAAAACATTAAGATTTTAGAATCCACCGTTTCACTTTCTGAATCTGTGAGAGATGTATTGTTCCAATATATCAATTACGCTAGAAGCAGAAACGAACTTGAAGATGGGATCCTCGACCTCATCATGAAAGATGAAAGATTATATCGCTGTATCGTTGATATGCTCATCCTCGGTGAATATGAGAAATCCTTTGCTGAATTCCAAAAAGTGATGGGTGAAAGCCAAGGCAAACCAACCCCACAATCAAACTTCATCGTTCAAAACGAATTAGCCAAACTCGCTTCTTTAATCCGTTTCTCTCGTCAACACGCTCATTGCACTGATAACCCAACCCTTGACCTTTTAGACAAGGCTCTCACTGTTGTTGAAATGACCGAAGGCAGAAGAGATAGACGTGACAATAAATCATTCAAAGATTTATTCTCTGAAGTCAATTTAGAAGCCTCCAACGCGGTTAGAGATCGCGAACCAGTTTGGAAAACGGCCTTTAACAAGATTTTAGGTGAAGTTGTCAATCAACAACAAGCCGCCAATCAAGAAGCTAAAGCTTAATAAGGAGATGACTTATGAATAAAGGAAATAATAAGAAACTTAAACTCTCAATCTTTGAGATCGTCTGGTATACCCTTTGCGGTTTAGTGGCTATCTGGGGTATTACCTACATCATTTTAGGTTTACTTGGAGATGCTCTTCCAGGCACCGACAACGCTATCGCTGAAGCCTCTAATGGCTATGCCAAAACCTTCGGATTGGGCTTCTTAGGATATGGATTAATCCATGTCGCAGTGGCGGCGATTGCTTCTATTATTGTCCTTTTACTTCAATCCAAAAAGTCAGACCGCGATATTGAAAAAGCTCAAAGAAGAGCTGCTATCCGTGCTTCCGCAAGACAACTTTCTCAAGAGGATGAAGCCGTTGATTTAACTCAAAATAATGAACTTCCAAACGAGCCAGTTAAAGAGGAAACTACTGAACACGAAATTCAAGTTCAAGTTGAAGAAGAAAAAAAGGAAGAACCTCAAGAATAAAAATTGCACACATATGTGTGCTTTTTTAGTTCATAACTTTGACATGTTTCTTTATCAAATAACCCATCAAATCCACGATTAAAATAATGATAATCGCTAACAAAGTAATCGCAAATATCGGGGCTAAATTACTAGGATCGATTTGTCTTTGAGCGTAGATTAAAGTACCAAGTCCTCCTGCTGTGCTACCTGTAATAATTTCCGCCATAATTTCTGTTTTAAAAGATAAGGCAAATGATGAAGCTAGCCCGACGATGATAAAAGGAAGAGATAAAGGCATTTTGATATAAATTAAGGTTCTAAAATAGCTTTTTGAATCTAATTTCGCAGCATCTAAATATATTGGATCGATATTGTTGATACCGCCAACCACTGATTCATAAAGAATGGGGAAGGCGATTAAAAAGACGATAAATATCGGAGCCCATGAACTACCAATTAAAACGAGGAATAAAAAGACAAAAGCAGCAACTGGAGCGCTTTTAAAGACGATAATTAATGGTTTTAAAAGAAGTTGAATCTTCTTAATATTTCCAGCAATACTTCCTAAGATAAGGGCAATGATAAAAGCCGAAAGAAAACCAATCAACGTTTTTAACAAAGACCACCCTAAAGAAATATAGATATCTTTTTCTCTAAATAGAGAGCCTAAAGCTTTAAAGGTCTCGATTGGAGAGGGAAATAAAAGATTTCCCGCACCATAGGTGAAGGAAATCAAAAACCATATTCCAAAGACGAGAAAGATACCGTATATATAAAAGGATGTATTACTTAAAATAAATTTCTTCATTTGTCGCTTCCATTCCGAGAGTGGCAATAAATTGATCGATTGATGACTTGTTAGTGAAAGCATCTTTGAAGTTTAAATTGATGCGATTGCCATTTGTTAAAACTTCTTCAGTGTCGGATTCGTTTGAACTAAATTTTTCTATTAATTCAGTGTCGGAGAAATCACTGACATAATTCTTCAATATTGATGGTTTCTTTAAAAGATCTCTGACATCTAATCTAAGTTCGTTTAAGAAAGCATCCGCTTGTTCTTTAGAAACACTATTAGCGATAAAAACAGAAGCTTGAGTTATTTCTAAACCTTGAAATTTGTTTTTATATTCGTTTTGCAAATCGCTATATAAAGAAGCATTTGAATTTTTAGCTAAAGCCGTGGTTAAAGCCGGTTCAGCGATTAAAACATAATTTACGGTCGCGTTGTTATCGGTTTCATTTTTTCCAGTGATGATACATTTTGCAGCATCGGAGGCGGCATTCACATAGTGAATATCAAAGTTGGTTCCATAGACTGCTTGGAATAATTTATCGGGAATATTGTTTTGTTGGAATAAAACGACATAGTCGCCTTCATTCATTTCATTATCACTATCATTTCCAAGTGAGGCGATATAGAAATTACCAAATGTTAATGTCGCGGCGATTTTAAAAGGTGCTGGATTAAGAGAATTAGTGATGGCATTAATACCAGCATTGGTGGGGGCCACAATAACATCCTTTGCTCCTAAATTAGTAAAATAGGCGGTGACATTTACTGGATTGCTATTAATTTCCAATTTGTTTTCCGCGAGATGTTTATAAAAAGCAATAGCAGGCGCGCCACTTGGAGTGACAACATTAAGTTTCAAAGGAACTTCGGCTCGAGTTTGGTTACATCCTGTTAAGGATACGATTGATAAGAGTGAGATAATTAATTGTTTTTTCATGATAGAATCCTTCTTTCCCTTTTTATTCTATTAAATGATTAGTATAATAAATGTGATTTGAATCACACATATGGACAATATTATTAATTTATTAACCAAAGAACAATCTCAAAAGATCAAAGTGGTAGAAATCGACAAGAATATCACCTTATTTCATGAGAATGATATTTGTGATTCTTTAGGAGTGGTTTTAGAAGGAGAATTAATTATTTCTTCATATTCGTATAAAGGCAATGAACTAATATATAACCATCTCTATGAGAATGATATCTTTGGAATTAATCTTATTTTTTCTCGCGAACCGAAGTATCAAGGGAATGTCACAAGTTTAAAAAAGAGCAAAGTAGCTTTAATAAAGAAGCCCCAACTTTTATCATTCTTAAGCAACAATGAAGCATTTATGGTAGAATATTTAAAACGACAATCAGATTTTGGGAAACGAGCGAATTCTATGCTTAAACTCCTTTCCTTAAGTGACGCTGAAGAACGTTTCATCTATTATTTAAAACTTAATAAAAACGTTATTTTTGTGAAAAATGTGACAGATTTAGCGGCAAAATTATTCTTTTCTCGCGAAACTGTTTCCCGTCTTATCACTAAATTAAGTAAGAAAAATATTATTGTTAGAAAGGGACATCTTATAAAGCTTATATGAATGAAAAAGTAACTATTTTAGGCTCTGGCACCTGGGGCACGGCCCTCGCAAACCTTTTAGCGAGTAAAGACATTGACGTTTTAGTTTATTCTCGTTTTGAAAAAGAAAGAGATGAATATTCTTCGTCTAGACGTCACCCACATCTTCCTGGCGTGGTCATCGATGAAAAGATTATTTTTACCTGTGATATAAAAGAAGCATTGATAGATAGAGATATTATTGTCTTTGCCTCCCCATCTTTATATGTTCGTGAAACTGCGGAAAGAATTAAACCTTACATTAATAAAGATCAAATTTTCATCAGTGTCGCTAAAGGTATTGAAAAAGATACTTTAATGACCATGACAGAAGTTTTGGAAGATGTCTTAGGCAAAGATAAAAAAACCTGTTGTTTATCTGGGCCAACCCACGCCGAAGAAGTATCAATTTTACTTCCAACTTTAATCGTTGCTTCAAGCAAAGATGAAGCTGTCGCTAAAAAGGTTCAAGAAGTTTTTGCTACCAAATATATGCGTGTATATACAAACACTGATATTCGTGGTGTTGAATTATGTGGTGCCCTTAAAAACATCATCGCTTTAGCCTCTGGTATGTCTCGTGGCTTAGGATATGGCGATAATGCGGAAGCCGCCATTGTGACTAGAGGACTTAATGAGATTACTCGACTTGGCCTTGCTATGGATTGTGATGTTAAAACTTTTATGGGCTTAACTGGTATTGGTGATATCGTTGTTACCGCTTCCTCAAAACACTCCCGTAACCATAACGCTGGCATGTTATTAGCGAAAGGCTATACTCTTGAACAAACCTTAGAAGAAATCGGCATGGTGGTTGAAGGTATCAACGCTCTTGAAGCCGCTAAAGAACTTGAAGCTAAATATCATGTTGAGATGCCAATCATTGATGCCGTTGATTTAGTGGTCAAAGGAAAAATAAGTGTTCAAGAAGCGGTCAACACTCTCTTCAACCGCAAACAAAAATCAGAATTATAAAAAGGTGCAAGTGCAAAACTTGCATTTTTTTGTTCTTGTCATATATATACTTTATAGTTATATTATATAAGACGAGGTTTGATTATATGTTTCTTAAAGAAATACGCAAAAATTGCAAATTAACGCAAAAGGATGCAGCAGAAATTGTTGGTGTTCCTTTACGTACTTTTGTCTCTTATGAAAACGATGAAGCAAAAGC
The DNA here is from genome assembly GCA_905236535.1 of uncultured Bacilli bacterium. Lineage (GTDB taxonomy): Bacteria > Bacillota_I > Bacilli_A > RFN20 > CAG-826 > RGIG3315. The sequence continues at coordinate 3,479 of CAJOQN010000096.1, read as the reverse complement.
TGATCAATTAAAATTAGAAAGAATTAAAGAGAAGCTTTTAGAACACGCAGCTAAAGATACATCAATTTTAAAAGATAAAGTATTACTTATTACTGGTGGAACTGGTAGTTTTGGGCACGCTGTTGTCGATAGATTTCTTGATAGTGATATAAAAGAAATTAGAATTCTTTCTCGTGATGAAAAGAAACAAGATGATATGCGTAAAGCCTATAATAATGACAAGCTTAAATTCTATATTGGTGATGTCCGTAATCTTGATTCTATTATCGACGCGTTTATCGGGGTTGATTATGTCTTCAGCGCGGCCGCTTTAAAACAAGTGCCATCCTGCGAATTCTATCCAATGGAAGCGGTGAGAACAAATGTTATTGGTAGTGACAACGTGATTACCGCTTGTGTTCGTAATCATGTAAAAAAAGCAATTTTCTTATCTACTGACAAAGCCGCCTATCCTATCAATGCGATGGGAATTTCAAAAGCCTTAATGGAAAAGAATGTCATTGCTAGAAGTAGACAACTCCTTCCGGGCGACACAGTTTTGTGTTTAACAAGATATGGAAATGTTATGGCTTCAAGAGGAAGCGTTATTCCTTTATTCTTGAATCAAATCCATGAAGGTAAACCAATCACTATCACCAATCCTGATATGACAAGATTTATGATGACTTTAGATGATGCGGTGGATCTTGTCTTATATGCTTTTGAGAATGGTCAACAAGGTGATTTGTTTGTTCAAAAAGCTCCTGCTGCCACAATTGAAACATTAGCAAAAGCCGTTATTGAATTAACCAATAGCAAGACTGGTATCTCTTATATTGGAACTCGTCATGGTGAAAAACTTTATGAAACACTAGTCACGCAAGAGGAGATGCTTAAGAGTGTGGATCTAGGTAATTTCTTCTGTGTTAAAGCGGATAACCGCGACCTCAATTATGATAAATATTTTACCCAAGGTAATAAGAAACTTAACATCTCAGATAGTTATACATCTCATAACACTACTAGACTTGATATTGAAGGAATGAAGACTCTTTTAAAGAAACTTCAATTATTTGGTGGACCAGTTAAACAACATGAATAAAAAGGTTTTAGTTACCGGCGCGAAAGGTTTTATTGGAAAACATGTTTGTCTTCTTTTAAAAAGAAGTGGATATGATGTTTTTGAATATGACTTAAATAATTCTGAAAATGAATTGGAAGCATTTGTTAAAGAATGTGATTTTATTATTCATCTTGCGGGTATTAATAGACCACTTAGCATCCAAGAGTTTTATGATGGTAATTCTAACTTCACCAAGCATTTGATTGATTTAGTGAATAATAGTGGAAAGAAAACGCCAATTATTATGTCATCATCAATTCAAGCTGAATTAGATAATGATTATGGGCGTTCTAAAAAGATGGGAGAAGATTTTTTGTTAGCGTCTAATCTTCCAATTTATATCTATCGATTAAAGAATGTTTTTGGGAAGTGGTGCAGACCAAACTACAACAGCGCCTCCGCGACATTTTGCTATAATATCGCGCATGACCTTCCAATTGAAATTAGATACCCAAAATATGTCGTTCACTATAATTATATCGATGATATCGCCCTTGAGTTTTTAAGGATTATTCAAGAAGAAAAATGGTTTGGTTCAAAAGATATATTGTATGTTAATCCATCTTATGATTGCTCCCTTGGCCATTTAGCAGAATTGCTTTATTATTTCAAAAAAGAAGTGGAATCTGACCATCATCTTCCAATTATTCACGATGAATTTGAGCTTAAACTATTTAAGACATTTTTAGATTATCTTAGTGATGAAGGTTATTCGTTTAATTTTGCTATCGACGAAAGAGGCAGTTTCGAAGAGCTTTATAAATCTAAGCGTTTTGGTCAAATAAGTGAGAATATTGGAAAGCCTGGAATCACTAAAGGCGGTCATTATCATACTTATAAAAAAGAAATATTTTACACAGTGAAAGGAAGATGTGAAATCAAGCAAAGGAATATCAATAATAACAATTTGATTGAAAATATTGTGAATGGTGATAATCCTCATTTGGTAAACATCATTCCTTATTACACCCATTCTATAAAAAACATCGGAAACGAAGATTCCATCACTTTGATGTGGATTTCTGAAATATATAGTAATGAAACTCATGATACATATCGTATGGAGGTTGACTTAAATGAAAAAGAAAATTAAAGTCGTCACTATTATTGGGACGAGACCAGAAATCATTCGTTTATCTGAAGTCATCAAAGCTTTAGATAAAGATGAAGAAATTAATCATATTCTTGTTCACACCGGACAAAATTATGACTATGAACTCAACCAAGTCTTCTTTGAAGAACTAGATTTAAGAGCCCCTGATTATTATTTAAATTGCGCGGGTAAAAATTTAGGCGAGACCATTGGTAATGCGATTGCAAAATCCTATGATTTGCTCAAAGAGCTTAACCCTGACGCTGTATTGATTTTGGGGGACACCAATAGCGCACTCTGTGCAATTTCCGCAAAAAGACTTAAACTTCCAATTTTCCATATGGAAGCAGGTAATAGATGTGGTGATTGGAATGTTCCGGAAACCATCAATCGTAAAATCGTTGATCATATTTCTGATATCAATCTTCCATACACTAATCATGCCTATGATAATTTGATGAGAGAGGGTATTGAATCTAAATACACATTTGTTACTGGTTCTCCAATGCTCGAAGTCTTAAATGCCCAAAATGAAAAGATTGAAAACTGTAAGGTCTTAGAAGATATGGGTTTAGAAAAAGGAAAATACATTGTTGTTTCTTCTCATAGAGAAGAAAATATTGATATTGAGAAAAACTTCAATCAATTAATGCCAGCGATTAACGATATTGCGGAAAAATATCAAATGCCGATTATTTTCTCCACCCATCCCAGAACCAAAAAAAGACTTGAAGCTAATAATTTCAAAATGCACCCATTAGTGAGGAATCTTAAACCCTTAGGATTTTTAGAATATGTCAAGCTTCAAGAAAACGCTTTTATTGTTTTATCTGATAGTGGCACCCTTACCGAAGAAAGTGCGATGAGACATTTCCCTGCTGTTTTAATTAGAACCTCAACTGAAAGACCCGAAGGAGTGGAAGCTGGTTCAATTATTGTTTCCGGCATTGACAAAAAAGGCATTATGCTTGCGATTGATGCGGAACTGATGAGATATAAATTCGCGGACACTCCCGAAAATTATGATGTAAAGGATGTTTCCTCGAGAGTCGTAAAAATCATTAAAGAAAAGATATCCATAGTTAATAAAGAAATATGGAATAAATAAGAGGGCAACCTCTTTTTTATTTATAAAAAAACGTACTTCCGTACGTGATTAAATTATTTTATTGATATAGTTTTTTCCTTATAACATTCCACTAAATTAGAAAGAATATTATCTTCTATGGAGTTCTTGTTAAAAACAAGATTAATTTCACGCATCATATTCATATTTTCGATTGG
>CAJOQN010000095.1 GCA_905236535.1 uncultured Bacilli bacterium | reverse complement strand
GGCGGGCGCTTCTCGCTGCTACGACCTCCTCGATGAAATGAAAGAAATGGATAATGGATATGTCACTCTCGTCCATATCAAAAAGCATGAAGATGGTTCTTTTGAAGAGACTCAAGAACACACTAGAGATTACGCTTGGAAACATCCACACGGCGATGGAACATTAACCTATACCGAACTTAAAGGTGATATCGTTTTAGATAGCGTTGATTTCTCTTATGATGGAAAGGTGGAAGTCCTCCATGATATCTCTATTTACGCGCATCCAGGTCAACAAATCGCTCTCGTTGGGGCCACAGGTGCAGGTAAGACAACGATTACCAATTTGATCAACCGTTTCTACGATATCCAAGATGGTAAGATTAGATATGATGGAATCAACATTAATAAAATTAAAAAGAACGATTTAAGAAGATCTCTCGGCATTGTTTTACAAGATGTTAATCTCTTTACTGGAACGGTTATGGAAAACATTCGTTACGGGCGTTTAGATGCCACCGACGAAGAAGTTTATGAAGCTGCTAAGATTGCTAATGCCTATGACTTCATCACTCGTTTACCAGAGGGCTTTAACACGATGTTAACCTCTAATGGTTCTAACCTATCACAAGGTCAAAGACAATTAATTAGTATCGCCCGTGCTGCGGTCGCAGATGCTCCTGTTATGATTCTTGATGAAGCAACTAGCTCAATCGATACGAGAACAGAAAAAATTGTCCAAGATGGAATGGATCAATTGATGGAGGGAAGAACGGTGTTTGTCATCGCTCACCGCTTATCAACAGTTCAAAATTCTGATGCGATTATGGTGATGGACCACGGACGAATTATTGAAAGAGGTGACCACCAATACCTCATTGATTCCAAAGGTGTTTACTACCAGTTATACACCGGAGCCTTCGAACTCGAATAATATTAAAGAATGCCGATTGAACGGCATTTTTTAAATGTTTAGAACCCATTTTTTCTTTCCCTTTTTAAATAATGTTTTTATTTTTATTCAAAAAATAGGCAAATATTTATACAATATAAAGTGTATGAGTGAAGAAAAGAAATTACCTCCTGTTAATGGTGGATATCCATTACATACCTTCGATGAAGTCAAAGATGTGTATATGGAATATATCTCATCTCCCGAAGACAGAAAAGCCATTGAAACGGCTTTTAACTTTATCGTGGAAAAACATCAAGGTCAAACTAGACGAAGTGGAGAGCCATATCATCACCATTTAATTGAGGTATCTTATATCATTGCGAAGTTGCACTGCGGACCAGCGACCATCATTTCAGCCTTGCTCCATGATGTTGTCGAAGATACCGATGTCACCGTTGAAGATATCAAGAGGATGTTTGGGGAAGATGTCTCAAGCATCGTTGATGCTTTGACAAAGATTCAAAGACTTAAGCTTTCAAAGATGCAAGCCGAAGAATTTGAAGCCGAAGACCACCGCAAGATTTTAATCGGAATGGCTAAGGATATCCGCGTCATTATCATCAAGCTTGCCGATCGATTACATAATTTAAGAACCTTAGGGGCTCTTTCTAGGGAAAGACAAATCGCTATTTCCCAAGAAACTCTCGATGTCTTTATTCCAATCGCCCACCGTTTAGGTTTGGACAAGATTAAAAGTGAGATGTCCGACCTTTGTTTAAAATATCTCGAGCCTGAGAAGTTTGAAGAGATTAAAAAACTCTTATCTAAAAAAGCAAAGACCATGGATAAGTCATTGGATGGCATTAAAAAGAGAATCGCCGATGTTTTGTTTAAAGCAAATATTCCATTCCAAATGGAATCGAGAGTCAAATCAACCTATAGCATTTATAACAAAATGTATAACAAAGGCCATCCCTTTGATGAAATCTATGACATTTTGGCTCTTAGAATCATCACCCAAACCGAGATTCAATGTTATGAAACACTTGGTTTAATCCATCAATTATATAAACCGGTTCCCGGTCGTTTTAAAGATTATATCGCCATGCCAAAACCCAATATGTATCAATCGCTTCATACGACGATTGTTTCTGGTGATGGCAACTTCTATGAAGTTCAAATCAGAACCAAAGAGATGGATGATGTTGCTGAAAGCGGGGTCGCGGCCCACTGGGCCTATAAAGAAGGTGGCTACAACAAGGAAAAAGAACAACGTGAAATTGAAAACAAACTTCACTGGTTCAAAAACTTTGTGGCCTATAGCGATGATAACGATAGCGATAGTGCTTCCGATTACATGAAGAATCTCACCAAGGATATCTTTGAGGCGAATATTTATGTTTTCACTCCAAAAGGAAAGGTGATTGAACTCCCAACTGGGGCCACCCCTGTTGATTTTGCTTATCATATTCACACAAAAGTGGGAGACACCACGGTCGGAGCGTTGGTCAACGGAATGATGGTTCCTTTAAACACGGTCCTTAAGACCGGCGATATGGTGGAGATCAAGACTTCAAAAACGGCAGTAGGGCCTAAAGAAAGATGGCTCGACTTTGTCGTCTCCGGAGTTGCTAAAACACAAATTAAAAAATTCATTGCAAAGCAAAACGCTGAAGCTATCCGTGCGGAACGCGTCACTAAAGGTCATCAAAATTTAATCGATGCCTTTAAGGATCGTGGGTATAATCAAGAAGAAATCGATGAATTCCTCGTCGATAACAAAGCTTTATTACAAAATTTTGAAGTTTCTTCTTTAGAAGATTTATATTTTGGAATCGCTAAACGAAAACCAACATGTTCCGCAGTTTTAGATTATTTACATGTCAAGAAAAAGAATCTTCTCCCAGCGAAGACCACGAAAAAGCATCGGCATGATGATTGCCCGATCTATGCACAGGGAACTGGAAGAATCGCTATTTCGTTAGCGAGTTGCTGCACTCCGATTCCAGGAGATGATATTGTGGGATATATTACCAAAGGTAAAGGGATAACCGCTCACCGCAAGAATTGTCCAAATATCATGAGGGAAAGTGAAAGATTAGTCCCTCTTTATTGGAGAGATGATATCGAGTTTGCCTCTTATCCGGTCGATATCCTTATCGAAGCCAGTGATAGACCAAACTTATTAACCGATGTGATGAACACTCTTTCCATGAATAAGGTTCCCATTTCCTCCATTCATGCGAAATTGGTGTCCAACGGGGATAAGGTTCACATCACCGCGACCATTATGGTCTCTGACAACAAGAGACTTAGAGATATCGCTAATATCTTAGAAGGCATTTCAGCCGTCTATTCGATTAGTAGAGTAATTCATTAGGAGCTAGTTATGGAAGTTAAAAACGTTAAAGGCACAAAAGATTTATATGGCGAAGAAGTGACAAACTTCAATTATATTGAAGGAGTAATGTCATCCGTCTCTTCTTTGTTTGGATTTAAAGAGATGAGACCTCCAGTTTTAGAGCACAGCGAAGTCTTTGTTCGTGGAGTGGGAGAAGGAAGTGATGTGGTCCGTAAAGAGATGTATACCTTCCTCGATAAAGGAGAGAGATCTTTGACTCTTCGACCAGAATTCACCGCGGGAATTATGAGACTTATCGTTCAAAATAAGCTCTATGCCACTGAACCTCTTCCCATTAAAGCCTTTTATATGGGGCCCGTCTTCCGCTATGAAAGACCACAATTAGGAAGATACCGCCAGTTCAACCAATTCGGAGTGGAATGTGTCGGTGGTTCATCCTTATATCACGATGTTGAAGTTATCCTTCTAGGATATTGTATCTTAAATACCCTTGGTTTAGAAAATGTGACCTTAAAGATCAACACTCTCGGAGATGATGAATCAAGAAACAATTACCGTCAAGCCCTAAAAGATTTCTTTAAAGACAAAATCGAAGGAATGTGCGAAGACTGCAAATCTCGTTATGAGATTAACCCATTAAGAATTCTCGACTGCAAAGTTCCTGAAGACCAAGAAATCGTCAAAGACGCCCCAAAGATGATGAATTATCTCTCTTTGGAGAGCAAACAAAGATTTGATCAAGTCTTAGGGCAACTTGAGATGCTCAACATCCCATTTGAAGTCGATGACAACCTCGTTAGAGGTTTAGATTATTATAGCGAAACCGTTTTTGAATTCCATTACACCTCCAAAAAAGGCGTTAATTATGGCGCGATTGGAGCGGGTGGACATTACGACAAATTAATCGCTGAATTCGGTGGCCCAGAACTCCCAGGTGTCGGTTTCAGCTTCGGCATTGAAAGAGTTGCCTCCATCCTTAAGGATGATGAATTAAATATCCCCGATGAAAATGTCATGATTAGTATCCTTCCAATGAAGGCTGAATATAATAGCCAAGCTGCGCAATTTGCTCTCAGTTTGAGACTTAATGGTTATAGCGCAGAAGTTAATTATGATGGTGGTAAAGTCGCTTCGATGATTAAACGCGCGGTGCGCATCGGGGCGAAAGTCGCTCTCATCATCGGCGAGGATGAAGTTAAAAATGGCACTATCGTCGTCAAGAACCTTGAAAGTGGAGAGCAACAAAACGTTGAACTCAACAAATTAAACGAAGCCTTAGACGCTATCCTCCAAAAAGATGAATGCGATGACCCTAATTGTGGTTGTCATGAGCACGAAGATGATGAGTGCTGTCACGAACATCACCATCATGATGGTGAATGCTGTCACCACCAAAACAAAGACAAATAAAGTGAGGTTTTGAAGATATGGAAAGAACATGCCGAAACACTGAACTATCGATTAAAGATATTGGTAAAGAAGTGACCCTCGTTGGTTGGGTCAGCAAAAAGAGAAACCTTGGCTCGATTGTCTTTATCGACCTTCGAGACCGCTCAGGAATTATCCAAATCGTCTTAGATGGATCTTTTATCGCTCCTGATGTCCGTAATGAATATGTCTTACAAGTTAAAGGTGTGGTGAGAGAAAGAGCGGCGAAGAACCCAAAGATGTCCACTGGGGATATCGAGGTTTTAGCCAGTGAAATTAACGTAGTTAATACCGCGAAAACAACTCCTCTCATCATCGCTGATGAAACCGATGCTTTAGAAGATACGAGACTCAAATATCGCTATTTAGATTTAAGACGTCCTTGCATGCAAAGATATTTTGATATTCGTGATCAAATCAAAATCACCACTCATCAATATCTTCACGAGCATCAATTTATCGAAATTGAAACTCCAATGCTTGGAGCTTCTTCCCCAGAAGGAGCGAAAGAATATTTAGTTCCTTCCCGTTTACACCATGGTTGTTTCTATGCTTTGCCACAAAGCCCTCAAATGTTTAAACAACTCTTAATGGTCGGAGGATTTGAGAGATATTATCAAATCGCTCGTTGCTTTAGAGATGAAGACTTAAGAGCGGATCGTCAACCTGATTTTACCCAAATCGATATTGAAACTTCTTTCCTCTCTCAAGATCAATTCCTTGAGATGATGGAAGGTTTAATTCATGAAATCTTCATGAACACGATTGGATATGATGTCAAATTACCGCTTCGTCAAATGACTTATAAAGAAGCGATGGACCGTTTTGGAAGTGACAAACCAGACACTCGTTTTGGTCTTGAACTCCATGACCTTAAAGATATTTTTAAAGACACAACCTTTGAAGCCTATAAAGCCGCAGAAGCCATCAAAGGCATCAAAGTGGACAACATCGCTGACAAAACTTCAAGAAAAGTTATCGATGCTTTAACTTTAGAAGCAAAGAAGTTTGGTTTAGGCGGTCTCGCCATCATTAAGATGGAAAACGATGAACTTACCGGTTCATTCGTAAAATTCCTCCAAGAGGGCGAAAAAGCCTCTTTAATCAAAGAATTTGATTTAAAGAACAACGACATTCTTATCATTTCTGCTGGTGCATATAATCGAGTCTCTCCATTATTAGGATCTTTAAGAAATAAATACGCCAAAGAATTAAATCTCATCAAAGATGGAACCTTCGATTTGCTTTGGATTGTAGACTTCCCAATGTTTGAAAGAGATATTGAGAATGGACAAATCGTTGCCACTCACCATCCATTCACTCGTCCAAAAGATGAAGATTTACATTATCTCGATGAAGATGTGACTAAGACTTTAAGCTATGCTTATGACATCGTCATCAACGGTTATGAAGCTGGTGGTGGAACACTCCGTATTTATGACCAAGCCATTCAAAAGAAGATATTTGATATCTTAGGTTTAAGCGATGAAGAAATTGAAGAGAAGTTTGGTTACTTCATTGAAGCTCTTAAATATGGAACACCTCCACATGGTGGGATGGCCTTTGGCCTTGATCGTTTAACAATGATCCTTGGTGGCACCGATAATATCCGTGATGTTATCGCTTTCCCAAAGAATCTCTCTGGCGTCTGTCCAATGAGTGGGGCACCAACTCCAGTGACCCAAGGTCAAATCGACGATTTAGGTATTTTTTTCAAAGAGGAAAAATAACGATTATAAATCATAGATTTATATAAATACTAATATTTTACTAGAAATCTACTAAAAGGAGATTCTCATGGAAAAGAACAATTCAATTGAAAAACTTAGTGTGGCAACGATTAGATCGCTGGCCATTGATATGATTAATAAGGCCAATAGCGGACATCCTGGCATGGCTTTAGGAAGCGCTCCCGTCCTCTTTAATCTTTTCACTAAGCATCTCGTGGTTGATCCAAAAGATGCTATGTGGTTTAATCGCGATCGCTTTGTTTTGAGTGCTGGTCACGCCTCTTCATTGCTTTATGCAATGCTTCATTTAAGTGGCTATAACCTTTCCATGAGCGATTTACAACAATTCAGACAACTTGATTCATTAACTCCCGGTCATCCTGAATATAAATGGACTCCTGGGGTCGACGCCACAAGTGGGCCCTTAGGTCAAGGTATTGCCCAAGCTGTCGGAATGGCAATGGCAGAAGCCGCTTTACAAGCGGAATATCTAAATGGTCAACAATTAGTGAATCATTACACCTATGTTTTATGCGGCGATGGTTGCTTACAAGAAGGCTTGTCTCAAGAAGCGATCTCTTTAGCAGGTCACCAAAAACTTAATAAATTAATTCTTTTCTACGATGCGAATAATGTCACTCTCGATGGAGCTTTAGATCTCTCGTTCTCCGAGGAAGTGAAAACTCGTTTTATCGCTTCCAAATGGAATGTCTTAGAAGTGATGGATGGCAATGATTTAAACGCTATTGATAAAGCGACCAAAGAAGCAAAATTATCTAAAGATAAACCAACGCTTATCATCGTTCACACGATTATTGGTTATGGCTCTACGAAACAAGGAACGAGCAAAGTTCATGGCGCACCTTTAGGTGCTGAAGATGGAAAGCACGCAAAAGTGGAAGTCTACGGCTTCGACCACCCTGATTTCTATGTTCCTCAAGAAGTTTATGACTACTTCAAAGAAAATGTCCTTCAAAGAGGACAAGCCGCTCATAAAATATATGAAGAAAATTTAAAGGAATATTCTCGTAGTTATCCGAATGAATATCAACAATTTGAAAAGCTTTGCTTGAAAAACGATATCTCCGATTACCTTCCAAAAGATATTCCATCCTTCGAAGAAGGAATGGTGGTCTCCACCAGATCGGCGAGCGGAAAAGCCTTAAACGAATATATGCTCGCTCTTCCAAATCTCATCGGTGGAAGCGCTGATGTGGCGGGAAGCGTGATGACCAAACTTAATGATGGCCTTGATTTCACTCCCGAACATCGCGAGGGTCATAACATCAACTGGGGTATCCGCGAATTCGCGATGGCCAGCGCCCAAAACGGAATGCTTCTCCATGGAGGTTTAAAAACCTATGTCGGCTGTTTCTTAGTCTTCTCTGACTATATGAAATCTGCGATTAGAATGGCGGCCTTATCGCATCTTCCAGGCATCTATCTCTTCTCTCATGATAGCATCGCCGTAGGCGAAGATGGACCAACCCATCAACCAATCGAACATCTTGCCATGCTTCGCAGCATTCCAAATGTCAGAGTCTTTAGACCTTGTGATATTCGCGAGACATATGTTGGTTGGCAAGAAGCTCTTAAGAGCACGAAAAATCCAACAGCCTTAATCCTCTCTCGTCAAAATCTTCCTTTGCTAAATGGAAGCAACGAAGAAGGGGCAAGACGTGGAGCCTATGTTGTTTCTAAGGAACAAAAAGAGGCCAAGCTTTGCTTTATTGCGACTGGTTCCGAAGTCTCTTTAGCGATTGAAACTCAAAAACTTCTATTAGAAGAAGGTATTGATGTTAGAGTCATTTCTATGCCTTCATGGGAACTCTTTGATGAGCAAGAGCAAGCCTATAAAGATGAAGTAATAAATCTTCCATATGAGAAAAGAATCTCAGTTGAGATGTTATCAACCTTTGGTTGGAGCAAATACGCCAAAACAAATATGGGCATTGACACCTTTGGCGCAAGCGCACCAGCAAAAGATGCGATTAAAAAGTTTGGTTTCACCAAAGAAGCCTTAAAAGAATTAGCAAAATCAGTTTTATAAAATAAAAAAGGAGAAATGATATGGCACAATTTATTTTCACCAACAATCACATTTCCAAAACTGGCAAGACCGCGATTTCCGCCAATGTCTTTGATCAGCTCGTCTCTGGAGCCTTGACTCATCTCCCAGACATTAATATGTCTCAAAAGATGATGAAAAGAAATCAAAACATTCGTTTAAATCGTCCTGTTCAAACCAAAATTATCAACGGCATCGCTCACATCAGAGTAGTGGTCGACCTCAAGAAAGGAACCAAACCACAAGACGCTTGTACCTTAATTCAAGATGAAGTTGTTAAAACCTTAATGGCAAGCGCGGAAACCGTTCCGTTTTATGTTCATGTTCGTGTGGAATCATTCATTGAATAATGAAAAAGGAAAGAAGAGAACATTCCAAGAGAGTTAAAACATACGAAGAGCAGCATAACGCCGCCTTTTCAAGATTTCAGAAATTTTCTGGATCGTTGATATGGGCAGGAATTCTCAATGTCGTCTCTTTGATTATCATCATCGTGCAAGGAGCGACGGGAGCAATTGAAAATAACGCTGTAACTTTTAACTTTTGTTTTGGAATTAGCGACTTAACTTTCCGCTTATTAGCTCTCATCCCATTTTTCACCAGTGGTGGAGAATGGTTATATTACTTAACCATTGTCATCATTGCGATGATTTATAGCACCGGCGCCATCTTCCTTGGAGTGATGTGCCGCAAAGGAAAGATTAAAGCCTTATGGGCGGGAGCAATTATCTATTTGTTAGATGCATTCCTCGTCATTCCATCATCGTTATGGCTCTCCCAAAGCGTTCTTGGAATGTGGATAATGGTGGGGCTGCATGTCGTTATTCTTGCTTTGCAAGCATATGCAATTGTCATCTATTATCAAATCGTTGATCTCGCGATTCACTATCAAATAATTAATCCTCAAGTTGAAGAAAAGGAAGGAGTGGAACAATGAAAGAATTAAGAGAAGAAATTGGTCTTGATGAGATTTCTAAAAGAAAACAAGACCATTATGTCATTATGACCATCATTTATGATGAATTGATGTTTTTGAAATCTCGTCTTTCTAAAGATGAAACCATCGACTCCACCATCCTTTATTCGGAAATTGTCGGGGATAGTTACATCAACGCTAGTGACTATGTCAAAAAAACAATCAACGCCGTCAATTCCAATTACGGAAAAATCGCCAACATCTTAATTGATAACCTCGTGAGATGGGATTGGGATAGACTCTCTCCTGTTTTGCGTTCCATTCTCCTTATGAGCTATGCTCATTATTATTATGTGGAAAAGGTTGATAAAGCCATTGTCATCGATGTTGCCATTAGATTGACAAGGCAATATGTCGGAGAAGAAGATAATGTCCGTTTTGTAAACGGAATATTAGATAAGGTCTTAAAATAATGATTAACATCAACGTCCAAGAAGAAATGATTGTTACCGTCTCACAAGTAAACACCTACGTGAGAACGGTTTTGTCTAACGACGAGAATTTGCGTTATCTCCTCGTTAAAGGAGAAATTTCTAATTTCAAGCGTGGGGCAAGTGGACATTTGTATTTCTCTTTGAAAGACGATAAAAGCAAAATCAATGTCGTGATGTTTAAAGAAGCGACAAGATCATTGTCATTTTTACCCCAAGATGGCGATGAAGTTGTCATTTTAGCATCTCTCGATGTCTACGAAGCGGCAGGAACCTACCAGCTTTACGCCAAAAACATCGAAAAGAGAGGCCAAGGCGCCTTGTTAGTGCAATTAGAAGAGTTAAAGAAGAAACTCGCTGCAGAAGGGCTCTTTTCGAAAAATAAAAGAAAGATCAACATCTTTCCTAAAGCTATCGGAATCATCACCGCCTTAAATAGTGCGGCTATTAAAGATATGATTACCAATATTAAAAGGAGATTCCCAATCGCTGATATTTATATCTTCCCGGCGGCAGTGCAAGGGGACAAAGCTCCTGAAGAATTATTAAAAGCCTTTTATAAGTCTCAAGAATACGATTTGGACACTCTCATTATTGGCAGAGGTGGAGGCGCAAGTGAAGATTTAAGCGCTTTCAATGATGAAACGCTCGTTAGAGCGGTTGCGACCTCTAAGATGCCAGTCATCTCCGCGGTAGGTCATGAAATTGATTACACCTTGATCGACTTTGTCGCTGATGAGAGGGTGTCAACCCCGACAGGAGCCGCTGAAAAAGCCACGGTCGATAGAAGAGAAATTGAACAAGACTTTGATAACAAGCTTGAATTAATGGCCAAATCTCTTAAATCAAGAGTGGAAAAAATGGCGGATTCTCTAAAGAGAAACGAACAACATTTAGATCAAGGGATAATTAATAAGATTAAATATCTTCAGTCTATCCTCGATGGGAAGGAAAAAGAACTCCAAGCGTTGGACCCAAAAGGAATCTTAAACCGTGGATATTCAATCACCGTTGGAAAGAATGGAAAAACCATTAAATCAATTAATGATGTTTCCAAAGGAGACATCTTAGAAACAATCCTAAAGGATGGAAAGATTATCAGTGAAGTGAAAGGGGATAATTAATATGCCAGAAAAGAAAATCGATTTCGAACAATCATTAAAAAGATTAGAAGAGATTACAAACCAAGTGTCAAAAGGTGAGCTTTCCTTGGATGAATCCCTTGCTTTATACCAAGAAGGAAAGAAACTCATCGAAGAAATGCAACAAGCTTTAAAGGATGCGGAAGAAAAAGTGGAGAAAATCGTAAAATAAATCCATTTAGTAGCAAATTAGTAGTTTTTAAGTAGGTCTATGAGCAAGAAAGAACTAAGAAAAATCAATCTAAAAACAATCGAAAACCCAATGTTTTTGAAAGATTTGTCGTATAAAGAATTAGACCTCTTGAGCCATGACATTCGCTCTCATTTATTAGAGACAGTAAGTCAGACTGGCGGTCATCTTTCAAGCAATCTAGGCGTTGTGGAAGCTACAATTTCATTATGCAAGAACTTTGATTTTAACAAAGATAAAATTATCTTTGATGTTGGTCATCAATCTTATACTTATAAAATTTTAACCGGTCGTCGTATTGAAACTTTAAGACAAAAGGATGGTATATCCGGTTTCCAAAAGATATCCGAATCCCCATACGATCACTTCGAATGTGGGCACTCATCAACATCAATATCCGCGGCCAACGGAATGGCTATCGCTCGCGATTTAAACCAAGAAGATTATGAAGTTATCGCCTTTATCGGTGATGCATCCATTGTAAATGGATTAGCGATGGAGGGTTTAAATAATGCGGCGGTTTCAGGACATAAAATTATCATCGTGTTAAACGATAATGATATGTCTATTTCCAAACCCGTTGGTGGACTAGCGAAATCATTTAGAAGATTCTCGACCTCTAGATTCTACACAAAAAGTAAATCTTTCTTTAGAAAGATATTCCCAAGATTCTTTATTAGGTTCCTTTCTTCAATTAAGAATTGGATTAAACGACATGTTATTGCGATGAATGTCTTTGACATTCTTGGCTATAAAGTTATTGGCCCTATTGATGGTCATGATATGAAAGCGTTAGATAGAGCCTTTAAAAAAGCCAAGAGACTCGATTCAAGCGTCGTGGTCCATATTAAAACTATTAAAGGATATGGCTACAAATTCGCTGAGAATGATGCGGAAGGGATGTATCATGGGGTTGGGAAATTTGATCTTGAAAACGGATTAGAGACCAGCGAATCAGCATCGTGGTCAAAGTTCTTCGGAGAAGAAATTGTCAAAACTATGGATGAAAAAGAGGAAACATTCCTCATTGTTCCAGCAACAGGAAATGGTTCTTATCTCAATAAAGCCTTTAAGAAATTCCCAACTCGTTGTTTGGATGTTGGGATTGCAGAAGAGCACGCGGTCACCTTAGCAAGCGCTTTAGCGCTTTCTGGCAAGAGACCAATCATCTCTATCTATTCCACCTTTCTTCAACGTGCATACGATGAAATCCTCCATGACGCGGCGAGAATGAATGCGGGAATCACTTTCTTGATTGATCGCGCGGGTTTGGTAGGGTCTGATGGCGATACCCATCAAGGTTTATATGATGAAACGTTCATTATCAATATGCCAAACACCATTAT
>CAJOQN010000094.1 GCA_905236535.1 uncultured Bacilli bacterium | reverse complement strand
CGTCTTTGCTTTGACTAAGAGGAAGACGGTTTTAAAAATGCCCCCTTAATTATGTAATAGGAAGATTTTTGTGATTTTCGTAAAATATTTTTTTCTTTATTTCTCTTATTTACTTGTAAATAAAAATTTAATTATACTAAATATATGGATAACAAAGAGAGAATCCATGTCGCGTTATTCGTCATATCGATGAAAACAATTCAATAAAAGAAGAATTATTATAAGATGGATTATTCAGTTTTAGCCTATATTGAAAAAGATGATGAATATCTTCTTTTATATCGTAATAAGAAAGAACACGATATCAATGAAGGTAAATGGATCGGAGTGGGAGGCCATATTGAAAAAGGAGAGACTCCTGAAATGGCCCTTGTCAGAGAGATTAAGGAAGAGACTAATCTCGATGTTCTTTCCTATCAATTACATGCGCGTATTCTTTTTATTGATAATGATTATGAAGAGATTATGTATCTATACACTATCGATAAATATGAAGGTCAATTAAGTGATTGCGATGAAGGAGAATTAAAATTTATCAAAAAGAAAGATATGTATCATCTTCCGATGTGGGAAGGAGATAAAATCTTCCTTGATAAAATGATGAATAACAACGAATATTTCGAGCTCACCTTAAGATATAAAAATGGGGAGTTAATCGAGGTCGATAATCAAATAAAAACGTGAGCAGCGCTCACGTATTTTTATATGGCCCACACCCCGTTTTTGAATAAGACGGTTCGCTTTCCATTAAAGCTTTCTCCAACGATTTCTAAATCTGCGGCTCCAATCATGAAGTCGACATGGATCATTGAATCATTCACTCCTTTTTCCATCGCTTGTTCAGGAGTCAATTTATCTCCGTCAGGAAGAAGTTCCTTAAAGCCCATTCCAAGAGCGAGGTGACAAACAGCGTTTTCATCAAAGAGAGTGTTATAGAAGAGAATATTGCTTTGATTAATCGGGGAGGTAAATGGGACTAAAGCGCATTCGCCAAGCATCGAAGCATTAGGATCCATCTTAATCATTTGTTCAAGAGCCTTTTGCCCTTTTCTGGCTTTGACTTCGACCGCGTGTCCTTTTTCAAAACGGATGGAGAAATCTTCGATTAATTGTCCTCTATATGATAGAGGTTTAGTCGCGACCACAAGACCATCTCCCGTTCCTCGAAGCGGAGTGGTGAAGACTTCTTCGGTGGGGATATTTGGACTAAATTCCTTTCCAAAGGTCGTTTTTTCCACACCGGCACCCCAGTTCATTCCTTTGATTAATTCCACTTTGAAATTTGTTCCATTACTTGATTTATATTCAAGATATCTTAAATCCAATGATTTAAGTAAGTTTCTCTTTTCCATGAGATAAGCGTTATGTTTATCCCAGTTTTCACTGGTTTTTTCTTCTTTAACGCGGCAAGTGAAGAAAATAGCATCCCACAGTTTTTCCATCGCTTCCTCATCACTTAAATTTGGAAAGACTTTTTTAGCCCAAGATAAAGATGGCACCGCCACAATACACCATTTATATTTTCCATCAATCATATCTCTATAAGGCTTGATTTTTGGATAGCTTTTCATCT
The DNA here is from genome assembly GCA_905236535.1 of uncultured Bacilli bacterium. Lineage (GTDB taxonomy): Bacteria > Bacillota_I > Bacilli_A > RFN20 > CAG-826 > RGIG3315. The sequence goes on along the minus strand of CAJOQN010000094.1, from coordinate 707 downwards.
GAATCTTTGCTATTTTCATCGGATTAATATCTTTAAAAGCATCAGGATCAGAATCATCGATATAAAGTCGAGATGGAAGCTTTTTAGTTTGATATTTCAATTTTGCAATTTGGTATGGAGGTACTTTTCCAAGTTCTGCTATCGTGGCATATTTTAAATTTAAATGCGTGGTTTCATCATTATCCCAATCAACTTTGACAAATCTCGCTCCAACTTTATAGCACTCCTCGACAATCAAAGTGGCAAAGTGGTGGTTTTGGACACTAGCGTTAATCCAAACCTCTTCTCCTTTTAACACTCTGATTCCTTGCTTAACAATTAATTCAGCATATTGCTGAAGCTTTTTCTCATTCATAATTATGTCCTTCTTTATTCTTAATTTATTTTAGCGGAGATATCTTATGTTTTGCTAGTATCGATATGGAAAGTAATTTAACTTTGTCATAAATATCGATAATATGACACTTTTAACAATAATAAAAATCAATGTTTTTAAATGATGCCATTTCATCATCACTCTTGATAAAACATTATAAATTATTATATAATTCTTTCGCTGTCCTTTTGATAGCGATTATAGGGGTGTAGCACAATGGCAGTGCAACGGTCTCCAAAACCGCTGATGCGAGTTCGATTCTTGTCACCCCTGCCACCAAGAAAACTGTATCTGTTTAGTTCTAGAGTCTTGCGAGTGATTACATCTCCTT
>CAJOQN010000093.1 GCA_905236535.1 uncultured Bacilli bacterium | reverse complement strand
TCTCTTTTTCATTCTAAATATGCTTTCTTCCATCTTGTACTTATGAGCAATGTTTCTTTCGATTTCGATGTAGTCATCAATGGTTATCTCTCCTCTATTAAGAAGATTTTCATAATACACCATAGCTACTATGTAGTTATGGAATCGCTCCATGTACTCTTTATTTAGGTTTTCCATCACTTGATCCTCCTTATATTTCCACTAATCGCTCTAAGTGAAAAATAATGGAAGAAAAAGTTAATTTCGGTGGAACGTTAGGGTATTTTCGGTGGAACGTTATGTATTTTTGTATCAAAATACTGTTACTTTCTACCCTATTTTGGAAATATATTGCCGGAAATAATCTCAAAAAAGTGCGATGTAATCAAAGAAAAAAGGCCAACACATTTCTGTATTAACCTTCATTTTCATCTAAGTTGGTGACCCTAACGGGATTCGAACCCGTGAATGTTGCCTTGAGAGGGCAATGAGTTAAGCCGCTTCTCCATAGGGCCATGTGAGTGTATTATAAACACTCTTAATTATTTTGTTAATGAAGAAATAACTTTGCTTAATCGGTTTTTAGAGTTTTCTTCCCCTATCACTTTCATCACATAATAAAGGGTAGGAGTGTTCTTTCTTCCCGTTAAGGCCACACGGAGCATCTCTGCGACATCACCGACTTGTCCTTTAAAGGCATCGGGGTTAGCTTTATAGGCTTTTCTATCAATCGCAAAACCTTGTTCGTTCGCGACCTCTTTGATGTTTTGGAACCATCCTTGTTCATCGACATCGAGGGATAAGGTATCTCTGATTTTTTCTAAAGTAGAGGCTATTAAAAGATGATTATATTTTTCGTTAAATTCAAAGCCTTGTTTGAGAAGTTCATCATAAATGTCTTCATAGAAGACACCAATATAGTCTTTTAATCCTCTTAAACAATAATGGTCCTTACGAGGATTCTCTTTTTCTCTATCGATATTCATTATTTCTTTGAAATATTCTCTATCTCTTTCGATTAATGATAATAATTCCGGATCATATTTAGAGGCAAAATCTAAAGACATTTCAAGAATCTCATCTTTGTTTTTATATCCTAATATTTCTTTGGCAAAATATTGGAGTTTATTTAAATCAAACAACGCTCCATCAAGAGACATCTTATCAAAGGAGAAAATAAATTTATCTAAATCGTTATATCCATTTTGGAGCAACCATTCTTCGAAATTGGAATTAGCAATAGTCATTAAATAGATAATTAAAGCCTTAGTGGGATATCCATCTTCAATAAAATAAGAAACCGCGGCTTCGTTATCTAATCTTTTTGATAATTTTCTTCGATGTCCTACTTCATCAAGTTTCATAATGACTGGAAGATGAGCGTATTTAGGAGCCTCAAAGCCTAAAGCCTCAAATAATTCAACATGGATTGGGAATGAGGAAATCCATTCTTCACCACGGATGACGGTTGTGGTTCTCATAAAATGATCATCTACCGCATGTGCAAAATGATAAGTAGGTAAGCCATCACTCTTAAGGATAACAATATCTTGATCGTTTTGAGCGATATCAAAATAACCATGGACTAAATCGTGGACCGTGATTTTATTATTATGGTCACCTTCTGATTTAAAACGGATGACATATGGTTCACCTTTAAGAATTCTTTCTTTTCTTTCTTCGTTAGAAAGGGAACGGTCTCTTGCGAATTCCCCATAATATCCAGGATTAAGTTTCAAAGCTTCTTGCTTCTTTCTAATCTCTTCTAAATCTTCTGGGGAGCAAAAATCGGGATACGCTCTTCCGATTTCAATAAGGTGTTTGATACAAATCTTATAGATTGAAGCTCTATCGGATTGACAATAAGGTCCATATTCACCTTCTTCGTGATCAGCCATATAGCCTTCATTTGGATAAACATCGAATAATTTAAGTTGAGAAAGAAGTTTTTCACCACTACCGGCGATTTCTCTTTTAGTGTCGGTGTCTTCTAAACGGACATAGAAAATTCCACCTGATTGTTTAGCAACCTTTTGGCAAATCATCGCAGTGAACAAAGAACCAGTGTGTAAAAAACCTGTTGGAGAAGGAGCGAATCTAGTTACTTCAGCATCTTTTGGTAAATTTCTTTTTGGATATCTTTTTTCTAAATCTTCAATTGTTTCATGGATCTCAGGGAAGATTAATTCTGCTAATTCTTTGTTGGTCATGATTTTCCTTCTTTCGTAATTATCTTATTGCAAGATATTTCAACTTTGTTATAATAATAAGGCAATTTGGAAATTGCAACTAAATTGCAGGTGTAGTTCAGTGGTAGAACGTAACCTTGCCAAGGTTAATATGCGGGTTCGATTCCCGTCACTTGCTCCAAATTGATCGTATAGCAGCGCTTGCTGCTTTTTATTTTATTTCATCATCATCTTCTTTTTCATCCTTTTTGAGGGCCGCGCGGAGCTGCTCTTTTTCATTCTCGTTTAAACTAGGATCATTTTCAAAACGAGCAAATGCTTCTTTTGACACATTGATAAAGGCCTCTTTAAACATTGGTTCATATTCGTTGAATAAAGTCTCCATGTTTGCGATATAAAAAGGCATAAAGAAGATAAATAAAACAAAGAAAGCGACAAGGATGAAAGCCAAAATGTTAGCTTCTTGATAATAAAATAAACCAATAACAAATCCCGCGATCGCCACAAAAGCGTAAATAATGAATAAAGGGAAATTTAAAGAAAAATAATCTATCACTAATTGACGGTTACGATAAAAGACTCTATTAACCATTCTTCTCACAAATTGCGATGGAACATTACTTAGAGATAAACGGAAATAAATCGAAATAGAAGATTTAGAAATATAATAGATGAAAAAGCCCCATTGGATGAGCAAAGAAGGAACGCTAACTAAATACAAATATAGGTTATAAGCATCAAGGCAGTCTTTGAAGAGTTCACTGAGCTCATTCTCATAGATTAAAGTGGAATCCAATAAAATCTGCTCCACTGTTTCTAAAAGTTTATCAAATTCAAGAGGATAGACATTTTTAGTGATAATCACTCCTAAAACTCCCATAAAAATGAAAGAAACAAGATAAATAAGCAAACTTCTAAAAAAGGAAGAAAGAATATTGAAACTTCCATAGTTCGGGTTTTTGAAAAACAAAAGAAAGTTCTTAAAAAATGATTTAAATGAAAGTTCTCCACCATATTTGAAGGATAAACAAATCGTGTGGGCTAAAAATAAAATAGGAGCGATTAAAAATGGAAATAAAAGATAAATAAATATGGTATCGATAAGACCACTTAAGACTAAGGCTCCACACAAAAGACAAACGAGAATGGATAAGACCCATTCACCAAAAAAGTAATGATGATTTTCTTTGGCTTTATTTCTTAGATTGGACATTTTTCTTTTTGAGTTTGTTTGAGGAGTCGCTTAAAGCATTGACCGCATTCTCTAATTGCTTTTGGTCAATCATCGCAATATTTCTATTTTCAATCTCTTTGATGAGATGATTAAGTTTATTTCGATTGGTGAAGAAATAAGTATTAGATTCACCATTTATATCGATGTTAACATCGTCATTTACCAAAACGATACCGATGAATAAATCGGGGTCAAGATTGGTGATCATTGATAATCTTTCAAGAAGTCTCTTCATTGATAAAAGAGGATTGTTGATATATTTCTTTTGTCCTTTTTTAGGAGTGTAGATAAGCGCGCGATCAGAAATTGTCCCATTAATATTCCCATTAAAATAATATGAATTAATTAAATAAATGTATTTATTTCCGCATAGGACATGATTGATTAAAGCATTATGTTGGTCATCCATCGTAAAGAGGAAATTATTGATTAAGAAATAATCTTTATCCACAGCGATTTTATAAATCAAAGAATAATAATATTCACGATATTTCTTTTTGATTGCGGCTTTTCTAATTGGGCCAAACAAAAGGAAGAGTAAACCACCTAAAACAATCACCGAAGCGACGATGATAAAAGAAATTTGAACAATATTGAGCATTAAAATAATCATATTAATCAAAGATAACCTCATTATTAAAAGCCGCTTTAATCATTCTTTCCACTTCTCCTGGTGAAACTTTTTTAGAAAGTAAAGGGAGATTATCAATTGGAAAAAAGGCCACATTATCAGTTTCATATTCATGTTCTTTTAATTCCCCATTGAGCTTTGCTTCAAAGATGACCACATATTCAGGGACGGAAGTTGGGGATTTAAATGGCGTTCTATTAACCACTCCGACAAGTCTTAAATCTCTGAGGTCTGCGCCAGCTTCTTGTCGTGATTCATTTATTGCCGTTTGACTTGGAGAATCATATAAATCAGCCCACCCGCCTGGAAGAGAATAATCCTGAGTCTTAGCTTCTCTTACCAGTAAGACTTTATCTCTTTTATCGTTAAAGATAACGGTTCTAACTGAAACATTTGGAGTGGGATAGACATCTCTTTGAAAATAATTAGGGCGATCAAATTCCACTTCTAAAAATTGTTCCAAGAAAGAAGTTGATAAATCATTTATCTCTTTATAATTAGATAAAGCATAAGGATCTTTACTATAAAGTAAGCCAATCTTAGAGATGGATTGAACTTTAATTAAGAAATCATAAATGTGTTTGGAAGTCACGGCCATATGTAAAAATATTATAACCATTAAGTGACTTTAAATGATAATCATTTTCATTTAAAATGCATATTATGAAAGAAATCGAAATTATCTTTTATATCGTTGTCCCTTTGGTCTTACTCCTAGGAGTGGGTATCTTTTTCCTTTCAGGAGTTTATAAAGTTAAGAAAAATCAAATGATGCTGGTGGAAAAAGTCGAACAATTTTATAAAATTGTGGGGCCAGGTACCTATTTCTTTATGCCGATAATCTATAAAAGAAAAGGGGTCTACACGATAACTCCAATGGAAAAAAATATTCATATCGAAAACGGGAGAAATTTGATTATCACTTATCAAGTGGAAGATGTGAAATTATATCACTACACCAAAGAAAGCATTGAAGAAAAAGTTAATGAGGCAAATAACAATAACTCAGAGATGAGCAACGAAATATTGACTAATACCCTCAAAGAGATGGGCTTAAAATATTTAGGAATCAGAGAAAAAAAAGAGTAGCAACGCTACTCTATTTTTATTCATCGTGTTCAGGAGTGAAACTCTCGGACATATAATTTTCAAATACTTTTAAGAAGGATTCACTATCGACTGGTTCAAGTTGACCATTGACCGCGAAGCTGATTCTTCCTGTCTCTTCACTGACGACCACGGTGATAGCGTCAGAGACTTCAGAGATACCGATAGCTGCTCTATGACGAGAACCATATTTAACCGCAAATGGTTGAGTTGTTAAGTTGAAGAAGACGGCAGCAGCGACAATTTGATTGCCATGGACAATGACCGCACCATCGTGGAGTCTTGTTCCTTCATAGAATATTGTACTGATAAGTTCTGGAGTAAATGGAGCGTTAACTTCGATACCATTCTTTATGAAATTTCGAAGTGATTGATTCTTTTCGAAGGTAATAATGGCCCCCGTTCTCGTTTTAGACAAATCTAAGATGGAGCTTTCCACTTGCTTATAGAAGCTTTGGGAATCAAAGATTTTTTCCACTCCGAATTTCACATTCCTCGTTTTAATCTTTTTAAATGGGTTAGAAAGGAAAGAGGAGAAATCACCAATATTCGCATACCCGATAAGAACAAGGAGGACAACGGTCATCGCAATAATCAAAATAAAGGAATATTGAAGATTGAAGATAAATGAAAGAATCGCGAGGAAAAATGAAATGGAAAAAACAATAAATGGAACGACACGACGAGAAGTCTTGATTAAAGAAAATAGCATCAAGCCATAAACAATCAAAACAATCACTAGGTCAATAATCCAGTTATAATATGCTGTGTTCCAAATAAATTCCATTTCTTAGCCTCCTTTTAGCAATTATTTATTGTATCTTATTTATCCCTCAAAAGATATAAAACTTTTGATTTTTATATTTTAACAATTGTTCTTTTTTCGATTTTTTGGTGTTTTTTATAGTTCAATTTATGATGTTTCCTATAGGAAAGGAGGAAACCTTTTCCTCTTTCTCCTAATGAGAGATATAACTCATTAGTGTTAACATCATATTTCTTTTCCAAGTAGCGATATCTCACCAACAAGAGAATGGAACGAGAAATTTTCTTGGAATTATACGAGATAATAGTTTGAAATGTTGGGCAATTTAAAAAATCTTTGGTTTCAAAATCAATGACTCCCGAAAGTATTTTTAAAACTCCTTGGGGAAGAGGATAATAACCTTGTTCATTTAAATATTCAACGGTCACCATGATTTTGATATCGGTGAGATTAGGAAGATATTTCTCTTTCATGATGTCATATTATAGACTTTTTAAGGTAATCTTTCTATTAATACATATCAAAGTTTATGATAATATATTATGCGGATTAAGGAGAAAACTTATGCCTACACCTCACATAAACGCTAATCGTGGCGATTTTGCTAACGTCGTCCTCATGCCAGGAGATCCTTTAAGAGCAAGATGGATCGCGGATACCTTCTTACACAATGTTAAAGAAGTGACCAATCTCCGTGGAATGCTTGGATTTACCGGCTATACAGAAAACGGAAAAAGAATTTCCGTTATGGCCTCAGGAATGGGTCAACCATCCGTCGGCATCTACTCTCATGAATTATATTCAAGCTATGATGTTGATGTCATCATCCGCGTTGGAACATGTGGAGCTTATCAACCAGAAGTTAATCTCTTCGATGTCATCTTAGCGATTGGGGCTTCCACCGATAGTTCATGGTATAAGCAATATGGTTTAGATCAATTCTCCGCGAACTGTGACTTTGAAGTCGCATTAGCCATTTATAACAAAGCAAATGAAAAGAAGAAGAGACTTCACACTGGCAATGTCTTAAGCGCTGATGTCTTCTATGATAGTGATCCTAACAGTTGGAAGAGATGGGCCTCGATGGGAATCCTTGCCGTTGAAATGGAATCATACGCCCTTTACTGCAATGCCTTAAGGCTTAAAAAGAAAGCGGCTTGTCTTCTCACTGTCACCGATAACTTCCTCAATCCTGATGAGAAAGCAACCGGAGAACAAAGACAGGCTGGCCTAAAAGAGATGATTGAAATTGCCATCCTTGGCGCCGAACAATTCTGTACAGAACATGAATAATTAAAAGGGGCTGTTAAGAAACCTATAAGGTGACTTAGCCCCTTTTAATTTACGTTTTAGACTTAACAAATAAATTGTTAAGAAAC
>CAJOQN010000092.1 GCA_905236535.1 uncultured Bacilli bacterium | reverse complement strand
TGATTTGCTTGGATCAATAAAGCCTAAGATGAAGGTATCGGTTTGATTATATAAAGATAAGACCATAGTGACGGAGAATAAGACCAACATCGGTTTAATATATTGTTTAAAGTCATATGGTAAGGTCTTTCTAAGAGAGACAAATTTCCTTAGATAGACCATGTTGATAATAGAAGTCACCAAAGTGTATCCGATAGAGATAAAAGCGTAGATATAAATATCACCAGGATTGGTGACAAAGACAATGGTGAGAATCGCAGAGATGCTTAAAGTCGCGATACTTCTTACCGACATATAGAATTGTTTCTCTAAAGCGATAAAGACCCACTCAAAAGAGAAGGCTCCTGTTAAGAAGTTAAGGGATAAGATAAAAGCGATGGAAGAAACATCTCTTAAAGAAGGGACGATAAAGACCACTGCGGTCATCAGTCCAAAGCTTAAGATGGTCGCGATTCCTTGAAGGATGAACAAAGCTTGAACTTTATTTGATAATAGTTCTTTATTATCTCTAACTTTGACACATTCTCTGACCGCGAGATTTGGAATGCCAATCTTAGCGATGATTAAGAAATATGACACAAAGGTCATAACCCAGGTATAAGTCCCTAAGGCTGAATCTTGCAATGCACGACAAACCCACGGGAAAGTGATGAATGACAAAAGAGTGAGCACGAGAGTGCGCACCAGATTGACAATAACATTGATACGGGTGTTGTCTTTCATTCGCTTTATTATAATTCAATTATTGCTAACATCATATTAAAAATGATGAAGTCTCTAATTAAAAGATATTATTGTTTATGTGATTTTTGCTACAATACTTAATATGAAAATCTTAGTGGTTTGTCAGTTTTATTATCCCGAGAATTTTGTGATTTCCCCTCTATGCGAGGAACTTGTTAAATTAGGTAACGATGTTACCGTCTTAACCGGTAAACCGAATTATGGATATGGATATATCCTTCCAGAATATAAAGATATTTCTTACGAGGAGATTAATGGGGTTAAAGTCCACCGAGTGGACATTATCCCTCGAGAGAAATCAAGAATGTCCATCATCAAGAATTATCTTTCATTTTGGAAGAATTCCAAGAGATGGATTAAAAGATGCAAAGAAGAATATGACATTGTATATTCAATGTCCTTATCTCCCGTTACCATTTTAAGCGCCGGAAATCTCTATAAGAAGAAACATCATGTCAAACATATTGTCCACTGCGTGGACCTTTGGCCTGAATCTGTGTTAATCACCAAGGCGGTTAGAAAGAATTCTTTGACATATCGCTTGTTATATCATTGGTCTAAAGCTTTATACCATAAAGCGGACCATATCTTGATTGGTTCCCCATCATTTAAGGAATATCTAAGAAATGTTTTAAAGATTAAGAACACTCCCATTAGTGAGGTCGTCCAACCTTCGATTATTGAATCTAACGATGGGCTTAGAAAGAATCTAGGACCTGGATTCCATATTCTTTATTGTGGAAACCTTGGGTTGATTCAAGATATTGATCTTATCCCTTTAAGCATGCGTTTAGTGAAAAATAAAAATGTGAAATTCCACATTATCGGAATGGGGCCTAAAAGCGACGAATTAAAAGAAAAGATAAAGGAATACCATCTCGAAGATAAAGTCCTTTATCATGGGCCTTTACCAGCGAAAAAGGCCGCCCCTTACTTTAAGGCCGCGGATGTTTGCTATATCTCTTTAAAAAATGAGGGATATGTCGGTAAAACAATTCCAAATAAAATGATGATGTCGATGGCTTTTGGCAAACCAATCCTTGGAGTTCTTGGAGGAGATGGGAGAGACTTAATTAAAGACGGACATTTTGGTTTGGTGTCCGAGAGTGATCCAAAAGAGATTGCTAAAGCGATTGATATTATGGCCTCAAAGGATGAAAAGGAATTAAAAATCCTTGGGAACAACGCCAAGGAATATTATTTTAAGAATTGTTCAATATCTTCAAGCGCAAAGAAGATTGATGATATTTTAAAACAAAGTTAAAAACTTTGAGATTTTAAGATTAACTTTATTTAAAGAATACAAGTTTAAGGCTTTCTCTTTGGCTTTCTTAGAGAGAGTTTTTCTTTCTTCTTCACTCATTTTTAAAGCTTTTTCGATAGCTTCTTTTAAATCTTTAACTTCACTAGATTTTGCCCAGATGATTTCATCCATGAAATATTGCTGTAATTTCGTGTTTCTCACTGAAATAGTGAGGTTCTCACTTAATAAATATTCAATTGTTTTAGAGGGGATAGAAAATCTATCTAAATCTTCAGAATATGGGCGAGGATTGATGTTAATAAGCGCGCCTTTTTCATATTTAAGGACTTCATCAACATCAATCGTGCCTAAAAAATGAATATTGTTATTGTCTTTAATCACATTTTTGATTTTATCAAAATTACCAGAGTGACCAGCGATATATAAATCGATGTCGTTATTATTTAATTGTTTATAAGCTTCAATGAGGCTATAGACACCATATCTCTCTAATAAAGCCCCTCCAAAGAAGATGTATGGTTTTTTGATATTCATCGTCTCATCGACTTCTTTATTTTCAATAACCCCTTCGATAATTAATGATGGCTTTTCATTTTCATTGAATAATTCTTTTAATTCTTCGGTTAAAGCAATATAGCCATTACATTTATTGCTCTTTTTGATGAGATACATCGTATATGATCTACTGGTCCCTGCGATATTTGATGGGGAATCCGTACATATTCCAATTAATGGAATATTTTTCTTTTTACTGATATAGGTCGCACTTTTGATGCATAAGGGATTAATTGTGTCTGAAAGGATAATATAATCCTTTAAATTATTATTTTTAAGAAAGGCTTTAATCTCTGAAGAGACTTTCGCATATCTCAAGAACTTGTTTCCTTTAATCGCTATATAATTCCAGGTGATGTTATCAACGACCTTTATTTCTCTATTTAGTTGTTTAACATTACAAAGCTTTTTTGAAAATGGTCTAATCGAAAGCACTAATACTTCATTGGTGAGGCTTAAAGAGCGAATCAATTTGTTATGGAAGTTTTGATTAGAGGGATTAGGAAAACGAGACCAACAAGTGACATAATCCTTGTAGTCGTTTTTATCCATCGCAGTTGTTATATATAATATTTTCATTTCACTAACTTCTTAAATATTTCAATATGTTCTTTCGCGGTTTCTTCAATGGTGAAGTGTCTCGCGGTATTTAAAGCCTCATCACTCATCTGAGAGCTGATGGCTTTAATTTTATTAATGATATCTTCTTTTTCGTTTAAGTCAACGATATAACCATTGACCCCGTCTTTAATTAATCGATGAGCGGCCATTACATTTTTAGATGAGATAACAGGCAGACCATTGCTCATCGATTCATTAATCGTATGACCATAAATATCTTCTTTAGAAAGAGTGATGAAGAAATCAGAGGCTTTCATATATTGGAATAATTCATTGGTTGGCATGAAGTCTTTAAGGATGACATTATCCATTTTGTTCTCTTCAATATATTCAATATATTCTTCTTTAAGTGGGCCCTCTCCGATTAAAAGAAGTTTTTCTTCTAAGCCTTTAAAACATTCTAAAAGGAAGAGGATATTTTTTCTTTCGATAAATTGAGAGGCGGAGATAAAGAGCCTTCCATTAGGAAGATTGAGCTTCTTTCTTAATTCCTCTTTGTCTTCTTTTTTAAGAGGTTTATTTAATAGTTGTTTATCAAACACTGTGGAATAGGAATAATTGTAGATAGAATCTTCTTTCGCTCCATAATGAAGGAGATATTCATTCGCCTTTATGGATGGGGAAAAATAATAAGAAGCGGAAGAGATAAAATGCTTCTTCATCTTATATTTTAATCTTGAATCATTTTTAATGACACCTCCATTAACGTATAGACCAAATCTGATGTTATGTTTTCTTAAATAAGAGATTGCTCTCATCTCTGTTATGGTGGAATATCCATTCATTATGATGAGGCCATAATCTTGATGATGTTTCTTTAGAAATCTTTTAAGTTCACCGGTATTTGAATTTTCTTTTGAAAAAGCCCCTCTTTTTAAAAAAGTGACATTAAAGTCATAATTATTGTTCGTATAGAAATCTTTAGGGCGATCAGACGCTTTTCTTCTTTCAAAGATAACATCTAAATCAATATCCTTTTTTAATAAATTAAAAAGATTAACTTTATAAGGCGCAGGATGATTAAAAACAATTAAGACCTTCATGACATCATTATACAAGTATTTCTACGAAAGGTAGAAAAATTAAGTTAATATTATCTTATGACAAGTTGGAAAGAGTTTTTTGAAAACATCAAAGAAAAGGATTATTCGAAATCCCTTCGGTTATTTTTAGATGAAGAATATCAAAAGCACATTATTTATCCTCCTCGACATTTAATGTTTAACGCTTTTAATCAAACTCCACTTAATGAAGTTAAAGTTGTGATTGTTGGGCAAGATCCATATCACGAACCAGGTCAAGCCATGGGAATGTCTTTTTCCGTTCCTGATGGAATTGAGGTTCCTCCATCACTTATCAACATCTATAAAGAGATTAATAACGAGTTTGGTTATGAGATGAATTATCAAAGTGGAGATTTAACCTATCTCGCTAAACAAGGTGTGTTGCTTTTAAATGCGGTTTTATCCGTTAGAGCGCATCAAGCTTTATCCCATAATATCAATGAATATCGTTTATTTTTAAATGATGTTTTATCTCTTTTAAACAAGCTTGATCAGCCAGTCGTCTTTATGCTTTGGGGTAATTCGGCGAGAAAGCTTAAATTACAACTTAATAATCCTAAACATCTAGTTCTTGAAAGTGTTCATCCATCTCCATTAAGTGCGAATCGCGGCGGGTGGTTTGGAAATAATCACTTTAAGATGGCGAATGAATATCTTATCAATAATGGTGTAAGTCCAATCAATTGGAAAAATAATTGATGCAATAATTATAAATAAAGACTATATTAATTTTGGGAGCTGGATGAATCCGGCTGAGAGGGTTCTAGTCTGAACCGACCATACCTGATCCAGATAATGCTGGCGTAGGAAATCTTTTTTGATAATGTCCTCCGTCAGCGGGAGGAATTTTTTATGAATGAAGAAAATAAAATAGTGGCGTTTTTTCAACGAAATTCGTATCTTTTTGCCGTTTTTGAAGGGCTTTTTGTCTTTTTAGGTTTAGCATTTCCTTTATTTAACGCTCATGGTGTGACTTATGATCCAGCGACTTGGGAATTTGGAGAAACCTCGAGAATATCTTTAAACGCAAATGTTATTTTTGGCGGTGATGGAGCAATTATTTATTCTCTTATTGTTGTTTATTCATTAGTCATTATTGCTATAGTGTTAATGCCTTTTTCTCGTTTAAATGATAAATTCTTAGTTGTCTCAATGATTATATTCTTTGTCTGTGGGGTTATGCTTCTTTTATCCAATTATTTTTATTCATACGCTCACGCCATAAAAGAAGCAAAAGCAAACTTGGAAAATATTGGTAATGAATATTATTATTGGTTTGTTTCTGAATATATCAAAATTAGTGACTCTCGTCTTGGTGTAGGAAGCATTTTGGCGTCTATTATGTGCTTTGCTTCAGCGATTATTTGCTTTGCAAAACAATTCTCAAAAGAAAAGATTACGGTTAGAGAAATGACAGAGATTGGAATGTTGGTCGCTGTTTCGGTGGTCTTAGATTTAGTGTTTCATTATATTCCTAATATTCCTGGACAAGTGGGGTCTGTCTCTATTGCTTTACTTCCTTTATATATTCTTGCCTTAAGGCATGGACCCGCGAAAGGCTTATTAGCAGCGTCCTTTGTTTATGGATTAATTACATGCTTCACTGATAATTATGGTATTTGGTTATATCCATTAGATTACATGGTTGCGTTTTCTGGAGTTGCAATTATTGGATTCTTTAAGGAATACATTATCGGAAAAGAAATTGAGGATTATAACTTTAAAGGTGAGTTATTAATCTTTGTTTCAATTATGTTAGCAGGAGTGGTGAGATTAATTGGAAGCGGAGCGTCTTCAATATTAAACTACAATTACACATTTACCGCTGCATTCATTGCCAATGGTTTATACACAACTTTATCTTCATTAATATGCGCGACAATCTTGATGGCGGCCTATGGACCAATCATCAGGCTGAATCGAATGTTTCCAGTAAGAAAAGCTTAAAAGAATGTCTAAGAAAGCCAAGAATTGAGTGAACTATCTTGGTTTTTTCTTTTTAAAATGTGTCTTTAGGTTAACTTATCTATAAATGCTTTTAAAATTATGTTATATTTTTAAAGCAAGGAGACATAAAGATGGATCAAGAATTAGAAAAGAAAGAAGTTGTTGCTTCTTCAGAAAATATCGAAGAAGTTGAAGCTGAAAACAACGAAGCGGAAGCCCTAGAACAAGAAACAAAAACTGAACAAGTTGAAAATGTTAATGATGTGAGCATCGATGAAATGCTCGCTGATAAAAAAGAAGTCATCGAAAAAGAAAGCGATGACACTAAATACGACGAGATTGTTGAACAAGCGAGAATTGATATAAATAACAAATATCGTAAATCTCGTATGAAGAGCAATATCTCAATGGCTATCTCTTTCGTATTAATCGTGGGTGCCTTTGTTCTCATCATGATTAAAAATGGTCTTTGCAACATTATTGGTTATGCCTTAGGTGGTGCGACCCTTGTTGGAATGATCGTTTATTATTTTATTAATAAGAGTAAATTTCCTAACGAAGTTAAAGACTATATTAAAGTCGTGGTTAATGCTTTAAATGGGCACGTCTTCAAACATGGGGATTATCAAGAATTAACCACTGACCCAAGCGACAAACTTGATGTCACCGACTTCCTTTCCGAAGGTGTCTATAAAGAGATGACCAGATTATCTTCAAGAAATGTGGTTAACGGAACATATTTAAAGAGAAGTTTCAAAGTTGCGGATGTCGCTTTAGGCACGCAAATCAAAAAACAACAAAAGAATATCTTTGTTGGCAAATATATCAATTATATGAACGACCTTCACTTTGAAGGACGTTATGTTGTTGTTTCTCGTAATGAAGATGAAACAAAACGTGTTGATGTTCCAAACAACATCGACGATTTAGAAGTTCTCGAAGAGAGTGAGAGCTTTGCGATTTATGGTCCTAAAGGTTCTAACTATAAAGAAGATTTGGGCACCAAATTTATTTCAATGCTTAAAAGCATTAAACTTAGTGAAGAATTACTAGGCTTCACTGTTGTTATATGGGCTGGACATTCTGCAGCGTACTTATCTTACACGGATGCGATAATCGCCCTTCCTTTTGAAAGACCATTCTCCAAGGAAGCTTACGATCGTTACACATCTCAACAATTAGAACTACTCAATGCCCTTAACGCCCTTGTTAAATAGGGGCATTTATGAGATACGTTGGCCATTGGTTAGCTATTCGTTCATATAAACACGATGGTTCTATCCATAGAACATGGGATCGTGGATTGGTGCTTGATAACACTGATGATTTTGTGGTGGTCGCCTCTTTAAGAGCGAAAGTTACCGAAGGTAATGGAAGGTGCTGGTTCACCAAAGAACCTGCAGTCACAATCTTTTCTAAGAAAGATTGGTGGAATGTTATCTGTATGATTAAAACAGATGGAGTGTGTTTCTACTGTAATATTGCCTCTCCATCAATCATCGAAAATGATTATATCAAATATGTGGATTATGATTTAGATGTCAAATTATATCCCGGTGGTGGAATTCGTTTATTAGATGAAAAAGAATATCGTTTTAACAAAAAGAAATATCAATATTCTGATGACCTTGATAAGGTCCTTAGATATGAAACCGATAAAATTGAAAAGGTGATGAATGAACGCTCATTCCCCTTTGATGAAGAAAAAATTATTGCCTATTATGAGCAATACTTAAAAATCTTAGGCAAATAAAATGAAAGAATTATTATTCGAAACCCATAATCAAGAAGAGACAATGTTAATCGGCGAAAGATTAGCAACATTACTTCCTGATGGAAGCGTTCTTCTTTTCTATGGAGATTTGGGAGCAGGGAAAACCACTTTTATCCGCGGAATTGGAAGAGGACTTCATATTAAAGAAATCATTCAATCCCCAACCTTTAATATCATGAAACTTTATCTCAAGGGCGATAGACCTTTAATTCATATCGACGCTTATCGTCTCGCGGATATACACACAGATATTGGGTTAGATGAATATATTGGATATGAAAGTGGATTAACGGTCATTGAATGGCCAATGTATATTCAAGATTTACTTCCACATGATGTTATCAAAGTGGAGATTAATTATCTTTCCGAGAATAATAGAATAATCAAAATCAGCGGAGAAGATAAAGAGATTGAGGCATTAAAATAATGTTTACTATTTTGCTTGATTCATCAAATAGAGAACTTGCTGTCGGCCTATCAAAAGATGGTTGTGTTTTAAAGTCCATTATTTATGAAGCATGGCAAGCTCAATCGGAATATATGATTCCTGAACTTGATAAATTGCTTAAAGAATTTGAGGTTAAAAAGGAAGATATAAAAGATGTTGTTGTGTCTAACGGCCCTGGTTCATACACTGGTGTGAGAATCGCTGTTACAATCGCCAAAGTCATGGCCTGTGTTTTAGATATTCCTTTATACCATGTAAGTTCTTTACAAATATTAAAATGCGATAAAAAACCTTCGATTTGCTTGATAAATGCGAGAAGCAATCGTTCATATATTGGCGTTTATGAAAATGATAAATGTTTATTAAACGATCAAATAATGGAAAACGATGATGTTCTTAAGTTTATTAATGATCACCCAAATTATGTTGTTTGTGGAGATACTTCATATTTAGGTATTGAAGGTTATAAATCTAATGTTATTGTAGAGATGAATTCTCTATTATGTTTCTTAAAGCCAATTGAAAATAGTTACGCTTTAAGACCTCTATATTTAAAGGATTAATATGAGCTTAGAAGTGTTAGACATGGAAGAAAAGGATTTTCCTCTTGTTCTTGAAATGGAACAGATTTGTTTTAAAGATCCTTGGAACCTTGAAGCGCTTAAATATGAATGCTTCGATAATCCTTATTCTCATCAGATAGTCTTAAAATCTATTGATGATGAATTAAATGAAACTTTAGTGGGATTTTGCATCTATTGGGTGACCTTTGATTCTGCAACCATTTGTCAAATCGCTGTTCATCCATCTTTTAGAAGAAAAGGCCTTGGCTCATATCTTTTAAAAGAGATGCTTGATGAATGTTACGCAAAGAGAGCGGAGTTTGTCACCTTGGAAGTGAGAAAAAGCAATCTTTCCGCAATTGAATTTTATAAACATAATGGTTTTGAAACCGTGACGACAAAACCTCATTATTATAACGATGGGGAAGATGCTTATTATATGTTAAGAAGGGTGGATATTGTTCTCTAATGGCTTTAATTCTCGCAATTGAATCTTCATGTGATGAAACCGCAGTGGCGATTACTCGTGACGGTGAACTTTTATCGAATATTGTTTCTACTCAAATTGAAGTACATCGCAAATATGGTGGAGTCATGCCAGAAATTGCTTCTCGTTTACACGCGGAGAATATTTCGGTTGTATTACATGAAGCTTTAGAAAAGGCCAATGTCAAATTAGAGGATATTGACGCCGTCGCCGTTACACGTGGTCCTGGATTGATTGGAGCCCTTCATGTTGGCTTACAAGCCGCTAAAACTATCGCTATGCTATATAATAAGCCACTTATCCCAGTCCATCATTTATGTGGCCATATATACGCGAACGAATATAATGAAAAATTAGAATTCCCTCTTCTTGCAGTTGTGGTCTCTGGTGGTAATAGTGAACTCATTATTATGAAAGACCACCTCAGTTTCGAAGTTATTGGTGAAACAAGAGATGATGCCATTGGGGAATGCTATGATAAAGTCGCAAGAGTGCTTGGTCTTCCTTATCCTGGTGGTGTTCCAATTGATAAATTATCAAAAGAAGGAGAACACACCTATAATCTCCCCACCCCTTTAAAAGGAGAACACACTTATGATTTATCTTATTCGGGATTAAAAACTAATGTTATTAACTTGGTTCATAACCTTGAACAAAAAGGTGAAAAAGTTAATGTTCCGAATATGTGTAAATCATTCCAAGATGTGGCAGTAGGATTAGTCATTGATCGCATTAAAAAAGCCATTGAGGAATATGAAGTTAAAGAAGTAGTTCTTGGTGGTGGAGTCTCCGCGAATTCATATCTTAGAGAAGAGGTGTCAAAATTAGGGGAAAAGACCCGCACCAAGATCGTAATTCCACCATTATGGTGTACGACTGATAACGGGGCTATGATTGCTAAAGTTGCGGAGCGTTTATATGACAGAAAATTGTTTGCCCCTCTTACTATCTCCGTTGATCCAAACTGGAGAATAGAAGATTACGATAAATTTTAAAAATAATTATGTATAATTAATTACGAGGTACTTTTATGAAAAGACAACAAATTACAGACTTTGAGTTATTCGATATCGTCACCTGTGGTGATGAAGAAGAAAAACAACTCTTATTAGAAGAAGAAATTGAACTTCAAGGATGGGTTAGAACAAATCGTGATAATGGTTCAATTGGGTTCATAGAATTTAATGACGGAACTTATTTTAAAAATGTTCAATTAGTGTACACCGTGGACACAAAAAATCACGATGTAATTTCTGCTTTTAAAACGGGTTCTGCAGTGAAAATTCAAGGAAAAGTTGTCTTAACTCCTGAAAATAAACAACCATTTGAAATAAGAGTGGAAGATGCCGAACTTCTCGGCGATGTCTTTGAAGATTATCCACTTCAAAAGAAAAGACACTCGTTCGAATTCCTTAGAGAAATCGCTCATCTTAGACCAAGAACCAACACCTTTATGGCGGTCTTTAGAGTGAGATCTGTTCTTTCCTTTGCGATTCATGAATTCTTCCAAAGCCGTGGTTTTATCTATGTTCACACTCCAGAAATAACCACTAATGATGGAGAAGGCGCGGGACAAGTTTTTGATGTCACGACCCATACCAGCAAAGACCCATTTGAATTCTATGGTCGCCCAGTTAATTTAACGGTTACTGGTCAATTACATGTTGAACCATTTGCTTTAACATTTAGAGATGTTTATACCTTTGGCCCTGTCTTTAGAGCGGAACATTCTAATACGGTGAGACATGCCTCTGAATTCTGGATGGTGGAACCTGAAATTGCTTTTGCAGATTTATCTGACAATATGGACATCATCCGCGATTGTATTAAATTCTGCATCGAATATGTTGAAGAAGCTTGCCCTGCTGAAATGGAATTCTTCAATAATATGATTGATAAAACCCTCTTGGAGAGGCTTCATCATGTCGTCAATTCTGACTTTAAGAGAATGACTTATACTGAAGCTATAGAGATTCTTCAAAAGGCTGTTAAAGATGGCCATAAGTTTGAAAACAATGATATCTTCTGGGGCATGGATCTTCAAAGTGAACACGAAAGATATATCACCGAAGTTGTCGTTAATGGTCCAGTCTTCTTAATCGACTATCCAAAAGAAATCAAAGCTTTCTATATGAGAGAAAACGATGATGGTAAAACAGTCGCAGCGTGTGATTTATTGGTTCCACAAGTCGGTGAATTAGTGGGTGGTTCTCAAAGAGAAGAACGTTATGAAAAACTTAAAGCTAAGATGGATTCATTAGGAATCACCGAAAGTTTAGATTGGTATTTAGACACCAGAAGATATGGTGGTTGTAAACACTCTGGCTTTGGGATTGGATTTGACCGTTTACTCATGTACATCACTGGTATGCAAAACATTCGTGATGTTCAACCTTTCCCAAGAACTAGCAATAATATAAAATATTAGTATATGAGCTTATTTAATAGAAAAGATGAAAGTGCAATGACCGCTGAAGAGCTCGAGATGAAAAAGAAATCTCGCTTCCGTCTTTTCGTTTTGCTTGTCGTTACTGATTTAGCCTTATTTGGCTATCTCATCTACGAGCTGATAGCAGCCTTCACAACGAAATAAATAAAGGTGCTTAAGCACCTTTTTTAAATGTTGTAATTGTCATCGTCCTTCTGTATGACTTCAACCTTAGGTTGAGAAGGAGTGTGATTTACTTTAGCAGCGAGATTAGAGATATCTTTTCTTTGCTCCTCACCAACATTATAGTTTTCTAACGATTTGGTGAAAATTGAATGAGCAAGTTTATGAATTCTCAAAGTTCTCGACATCAAGCATTGGACGGAATATAAATACCATAAACCTCCCACTAAGAATAATGGGACAAATAAATATGAACCAATAGCTTGGACAGAGAAGTGAGGAGTATTAATTAATTCGGTTGGCCATTTATTGATGATAGTGAGGCCAAAGAATTGGCCATAACAACCATCAAAGCTCCATAAGAAGAAGAGGGTGAAGAATCCTTCTTTTTCATAATCGAAGATGTTATAACCATAATGGTTAGAGAAGACACAAGAGAATAAATAGACAATCCAAGCGGTGATAAAGATGAGAAGTGGAATCCAAGATTCTTTTAAGAAGGTATTCCAGTTTTTCTTTCTGGCGTATTTCACAAATTGTTTTTTGTCATTGATGACTCTCGTGACCACAACATCATTACATAAAGTATCTAATTTCTTTCCTTGGAATTTCATTACTCTAACAATGATGGAGCCAACGAATCCAATCAAAACAAAGATGATAAAAATGACCGAGAGAAGGGCAATCAACACTCGTTTATCATAATCAGATAGATGTGCGAACACTGGTAACATCATTTGTTCCACCAATCCTTACCATCACTAAAAATATGGTCATCTTCCATATCGTCCATTGGGAGAATCTCTTCAGATTCTTCTCCTATTGTTTCTTCATGAATTTCTTCTTCAAAATTTGTTTCAGGAATATCAATTTCTTCTTCCTCTTCGTTTGATTCTTCTAAAGAAGGAATATCATAATGCTCAATTTGAGTTTGAGGAGCATCTTCTATTTCATGATATTTTTCTGGTTGTTGTTCAATGGTTTGAGTGTTTATAGAATCATTGCTCATGACATAGATAGGTTCTTGCTTCTCTTGTTTTTCCATTTCTTCAAATGGGTTGGAGAGATAGCCTAGACGTTTTTTGGCTTCAAGGTCTTCTGGAAGATCGCTATTGAATGGACGACCCCTAAAGAAATTCACAATAGTGATAATGGAGACCACAACAAAAAGGAGGACCCCATAGATTGCATATACTATAAGAGCCACAAGGAAGACTGGAAGAGCGAGGATATAGAGTAAACCTTGCCCAAATTTCTTTAAAAACTCACCCATATTTTACCTGGTATTTATTCTATCTTTATTATGAGATTTTTCCAAACACAAGTTGGAAAAAACGATTATAAGTTCGAGAAGGAAGAAAATTAATATTAGAAGAATTCCAAACGGCTCTCTAATTAATGAATATAGACCAGCGAATAAGAAAATAGAGACCAATAAATTGATAAGGGTAAAGATGATGGTCCATTTCCTTTTTTCATAACACTCTAGAAGAGTGATATACACGCCAAAAAGGACTGCAAACGACATTATAAGGAGAGAAATTGGTCCATAAATAAAGGCAAAGACCACTGATAAAGCAGTGAATGAAAGCTGAATAATCAGAAGAACATATTTAGGTAGTGAATTATCATTGGTGTCAATGTTTAATTTATTAATTTGCTCCCTAATGAAAGCATAAGTAATAACAATTTGGATTAGCGATATCGCAAAGATAAAGGCTGGAGGTAAATATGCTTTATATGCAAACTCACTTAGTCCAACAAGTGATATAAGGCTATCAATTGTCGTAATTTGGAATATTAAATCCAACAAAGGAATAAGAGCGTATGTCAAGGTTGCTTGGGCAACTGTCCCTAAAAAGATGATGATAAATGATGAAACTTTCTTTTCAATAAGAATTCCAAATATTAAGCCAGTAAGGATTGAAGGAACGAGATAGAACAAAGCATCACTAAATCTCATCAATAAAACGATAGCGGATAACATAAGTGAGGCAACTGCATAAATTGGAAAATATCTTTTTTGACAAAAGAGCCACACTAAAACTGAGAACAAAGGAAGGACAAAAACCAATAAAAAAGAAAGGAGCGGGATAAAGGCCACAATAAAAACAAAGAGGATATTTAATCCCGCTAAGATAGATATAAAAGCAATGTTTTGTGCTGGTGTTGTCTTCTTCGAAAAAATATTCACAAAATTATTTTACCAAAATTGCGCTATTTTCCCATATATATAAATATGAGGAACTTTTTTAAAACATTATTGTTATTTATCACACCAATTAGCTTATCTTCATGTTTTCATACTCAGGAGGAGAAAATAAAAATAGAGTATGATTACGATGATGTAAGCGAACTTAAAATCGACTGGAAAGATGCATTTTTACAAGCAAAAACTGAATATTTTCTATATTTTTACTCTGAATACTGTGGATATTGTGAGTTGATAAAGAATCAAATTATTAGCTATGTTTTAGATTCAGAAGATGCCTTTTATTTTGTTGAATACACAGGTGAGATTCCCTTAACAAGTAATACTGAACTTACAATCGGAGCGGATTCTTGGGATCAATTTGCAATTAGAGGAACTCCAACTTTAGCCAAGATAGAAAATAAAAAAGTCGTCTGTAACATCTGTGGGACAAACGACATTTTATCTTTTCTTAATCTCTCCTAAGATGGGGGAATAATAATATGCGCATTCTTTAATCTTGCTTTGTTCTAAGATTCCTCTTCCATCGAGGACAATCTTCTTTTCAAATAGCTCATCATCAAGTTTGTTAATCTCAGTTCTTTCAGTAAAAATGAGAATGATTTTGTTGTTATTAATCGCCTCTTCGAGAGAAGTAAATATCTTATGATCTAAAGATTTCAATGTTTCTTTATTAACTAGAGGATCATACAAAGAAATATTATTGCATTGTCTTTCCATTACTCTGAGATTATCAATCGCGATACTTCCACGAACATCACCGCAGTTTCCTTTGAATGATAATCCGACGATTAATATGCTTTCGTTTTTAATCTTTTTAAAACCTTTATAAATCTCATCTAATTTTGTTAATAAAATTCTATTTTGTTCAGTGTTTCTATCTATTGAAGCTTTAATTATTTTGGCATCCACTCCCAAAGCTTTGGCTTGTTGATATAAAGCTTTAGTGTCTTTGACAAAGCAACCTCCCCCAAAACCAACACCAGCATTGAGGCATCCATCAGAGATTCTTGGATCCAAAGCCATAATCTTTTTGATGTCATCAACATTCGCTCCAACTTTGTTGGCCAACATTGAAATTTCATTGATATAAGATATTTTTAAGGCTAAGAAATTGTTAGAGGAATATTTAGAAAGTTCTGCAGATTCATAATCGGTAAAGATTATCTTATTTTGATTGACTGGATTAATGGTTGATAGTTTGATTTTAAGAGCTTCATCAAATTCACCACCAAAAACTAAACGGCTTGGATTTCTCACATCATCTAAAGCATAACCTTGTCTTAAGAATTCAGGAGAGAAGACCACTCTGATTCTGCCAGTAGGTCTCTTGACATCAATCTCATGTTGCATTTTTCTAGAAGTGCCAACTGGAATCGTGGATTTGATAATCACTAGTGTTTCATGATCAGAATATTTAAGAACTGAATCTTTAGCTTCATTAAAATATTTTAATTCCACACTCCAATCTGGTTTCTCAGGAGTGTTGACACAAATATAGATAATGGAAGCTTTGGTTAATTCGCTTGGTCTAGTGGTAAATGTCACGTGCTCTAAATATTTTTGAAGAACCTTTTCAATCTTTGGTTCAGAAATAAGAATTTTGCCATCGTTTAAAGCTGCGACTTTATAACTATCGGTGTCAAAACCGATGACCTCATAGCCATTTTCTAAAAGATTAGCTAGTACCGCTAATCCAACATAACCTAATCCAACTACTGCAATTTTCATCCTTAAATATTTTACCTAATTATTTTATAAGCGCCATAGAAATTAATATAAAAAGAATATTTCTATATAAATTGAAATATAAAGGTTTTTATAATAAAATATATTACAAGTAATATATGGAATTAAGAGATTTGCTTAATGAAAAACAATATGAAGCTGTAACTTCGGAGTCTCAATATCTTCGCATTGTTGCAGGAGCGGGTAGTGGAAAAACCCGTGTTTTAACATACCGTGTTGCCTACCTTATCAACGAATGTAATGTTGCGCCTTGGAGAATACTTGCCATTACTTTTACCAACAAAGTTGCAAGAGAGATGAAAACTCGTGTTGAAAGAATTACAAATAACGAAAATCTTGATGTCAATATTAGAACCTTCCATGCTTTCGCTGCCTACTTCTTAAGGCAAGAAATAAATGTTTTAGGTTATCCTTCATCATTTGTTATCTTAGATGAAGAAGATCAAACGAAGCTGGTTAAAGACATCGCCTCAGATAGAGGTTTTAAACGTAATGATAAGATTGTCAAACTCTCGCTTGGATACATCTCAAAAGCAAAGTCAAAAGAACTTGAACCAGATGATATTGTTATCAATGGAAGAGAAACTTTTGAGGGTGAAAAAGATTGTTTAGAAATCTATCGTGATTATGAAGAGAGAAAAAGTAGAATGCAATGTCTCGACTTTGATGACTTATTGTTATATACGAATAGAATTCTTTCTAATTTCCCCACTATTAGGATGAAGTGGCAAAACAAATATGACCATATTCTTATTGATGAGTTCCAAGACACAAATGACATTGAATACAAGATGTTTTCTTCTTTAATGAGAACCGATACATATCTTTATGTTGTTGGAGACCCAGACCAAACTATCTATACATGGAGAGGGGCCAATCAAAGAATTATCTTGGATTTAAATGAAAGATATAGGGATATTGAAACCATCATTCTTGACCGCAATTATCGTAGCACCCAAATAATTTTAAATGCTGCAAACTCTTTAATCTCTTATAACAAGATGAGACTAAAGAAAGATTTATATACTGAAAAGACAAGCGATGAACCAGTAGTGGCTAAGATGCTTGCTAGAAATTCATATGAAGCAGACTTTGTCGCGGGTCAAATTCAAAAATTAGTGACTTTGGATAATTATACATATTCTGATATTGCTATTCTTTACCGCTCCAACTATGTAACACAAGAAATAGAACAATCTTTAACCGCAAAGAGAATTCCATATCGTATTTTTGGTGGTCTTAAGTTCTATCAAAGAAAAGAAATCAAAGATTTAATTGCCTATTTTAATCTTGTTATGAACAAGAAAGATGATATTTCTTTTGAAAGAATTATTAATGTCCCACGTCGTAAGATTGGTGATTCCACAATATTAGCGATTAAGAAAGAATTAAATGGTCAATCTTTTTATGAATATATTGAAAGTGTTGATCCTGAGCAATCCGAAGTTCCATCTATCGCTTTGCACAAGCTTAAATCATTAGTCGTCCGTATTGATAAGACTAGAGAAGATATCAATAAGAATGAAAAATTGTTTAATCTTTATTTAAATGATCTCATCACTGATATTGGTTATTACGAATATCTCGATAATGAATTTAAAGATGACGCTGAAGATAGAAAAGATAACGTTAATGCCTTATTAGGAGACATTCAAGCTTATATGAATAATCCTGAAGCGACATTCACTGAATATTTACAAAACATCGCCTTGTTAAGTGGGCAAGATGATGTCACTGAAGGAAATTTTGTCTCTTTGATGACCGTCCACACTGCTAAAGGATTAGAATTCCCAGTTGTCTTTATCATCAGACTTAACCAAAATGTCTTCCCAAGCGCTAGATCACTTTTAGAAAATGGGAATAGTGGTCTTGAGGAAGAAAGAAGGCTTTGCTATGTCGCGATGACAAGAGCAATGGAGCGATTATATATGACATATACCGAAGACCGTATCTTTAATGGTGGTTACCAAGATCGTGGAGAAGCCTCTCAATTCTTTAAAGAAAGTGGATTAGTTATTCCAAAACCACTCTCTCAAGGAATGAATAAAAATTATCAATATGGCGATTATAATAAGAGATATAAGAATCCAGCATTCGATGATTTAGAAAACACATATAAAGAACAAAAAAGTGGGGATTTATATCAAAAACACCATCAAAACCTCGATAATTCTCCAAAATATGAAAGTAATAATATCACTTGGAATGTTGGAGATATCCTCATTCATAAGAGCCTGGGAAGAGGGAAAGTTATCAAAGTGGATGGAGATAATATCATTCAAGTTGAGTTCGATAATCATGGAATTAAAACAATTCTTGGCAATCACCCATCGGTGAAAAAAGGAGAATAATATGGACCCTAAGCAAAGAGTGGAAGAAATCACTGCCTTATTAGAAAAATACAATTACGAATATTATGTTTTAGACAATCCTACCGTCTCCGATTTTGAGTATGACCGTTTAATGCAAGAACTCATTATGCTCGAAAATGAATATCCTGAACTGAGATCTCCTCTTAGCCCCACTCAAAGAGTCGGTGGTATGGTTCAAGATAAATTTAAAGAGATTACTCATCAACGGATGATGCTCTCTTTAGCTAACGCTTTTAATGAAGATGATTTAAGAGACTTTGACCGCAAAGTCAGAGAAGTTATTAAGACCGATGTTGTCACTTATTGTGCAGAACTTAAAATTGATGGCTTAGGAATGTCTCTTGTTTATAACAAAACTTTAAAATACGCCGCCACTCGTGGTGATGGGACGACTGGAGAAGATGTGACTTCAAATGTCATCACTATTAAATCAATTCCTTCAAGAATTAATCTTGAGGGTGATTTTGAGATTCGTGGTGAAGTTTATATGCCGAAAAAATCTTTAGAAAGGCTTAATAAAGAAAGAGAAGAAAGTGGTGAACAATTATTCGCAAATGCGAGAAATGCGGCCGCAGGTAGTGTTCGTCAACTCGATTCAAGTGTTGCAGCATCTCGTGGACTTGAAGCCTTCTGGTATTATTTTGTAAACGCCAAAGATTTTAATATCCGTTATCATTCTGAAGCTTTAAGAAAAGCCGATGAACTTGGCTTTAGAACTAACCCCGAAAGAAGAATATGTCATGGCATTGATGAAGTTCTTAATTATATCGACGAATACACTCAAAAGAGAGCGTCTCTCGATTATGATATTGATGGAATCGTTATCAAAGTGGATGATATGTCACTTTATGACAAACTTGGTTATACCGCTAAAACTCCAAGATGGGCGATTGCCTATAAATTTCCACCCGAAGAAGCTATTACAAAATTAAAAGATATCATCTTTACTGTTGGTAGAACTGGAAAAATTACTCCTAATGCTGTTTTAGAACCGGTTAGAGTGGCGGGTTCCACTGTTCAAAGAGCGACTCTTCACAATGAAGATTTCATTACCGAAAAAGGTCTAATGATTGGTGATTATGTCATTTTAAGAAAAGCTGGAGATGTTATTCCAGAAGTGGTGAGACCAATCGTTGAAAAACGTGATGGAAGTGAAACTCCATTTGAAATGATTACTACTTGTCCAGAATGTGGAACGCCTCTTGTTAGAAAAGACGCGATGCATTTCTGTATCAATCCTCATTGCCCCGCCAAACAAATTGAAGGAATTATTCATTTTGCGAGTAAGGATGCGATGGATATTGAAGGAATGGGTGAAAAAGTGGTCGAACAATTTTTTAATCAAGGATTCTTCTCTAATGTTGTTGAGCTTTATTCTCTGATGGAGCATCGAGATGACATTATTGCCTTAGATGGATGGCAAGCTAAATCTATTGATAACCTCATTCTCTCGATTGAAAACAGTAAGCTTAATTCTCTAGAGCGATTATTGTTTGGTTTAGGCATTAAAGAAGTGGGCGCTAAAATGGCCAAAACTTTAGCGAGAAAATATATGGACTTAGATGCTTTGATGAATGTCAGTGAAGAAGAACTTCTTGAGATTCAAGATGTTGGACCTGTTCTTGCTAAATCTTTGACTGAATGGTTCGCCGATGAACATAATAGACAATTAATCGAAGGCTTGAGAGAAAAAGGTCTTAATTTCAAATATTTAGGGAGCACTGTTAAAGCTGCGAATTCATATTTCTCTGGCAAAACTGTCGTTTTAACTGGAACATTAGATTCAATGGGAAGAAAAGAAGCCACTGAAATTCTCGAGAATTTAGGCGCGAAAGTAACAGGCTCTGTCTCTAAAGCCACTGATGTTGTAATCGCTGGGCATGATGCTGGTAGTAAACTTGATAAAGCTCAGTCTTTAGGCATTACGGTTTTGGATGAAACCGAATTTAAGGAGTTGATTAAATAATGCCGGTGTGGGCCATCATTTTAATTGTAGTAGGCTCTGTTCTCCTAATATTAGGAGGTATCATCTTTTTTGTTATCTATTCTGACATTCAAATGAGCAAGGCGACGATCAACCCTAAATTTAAAGATCGAAAGACAATGTTAGAAAATCTTAATGATATTGAAAAAGAAGGTCTTTCACTTTTGGATCCTGTTGATTTTGCTTTGACATTGAAAGATGGCTATGTCATTCATGGTGATTACACTCTTAATAAAAAACCATCAAACAAATATATCATTATCATCCATGGACATGGCTCCACGAGAGAAGGGGCTCTAAAATATGTCCCTTTTTACTATAAACTCGGATATAACATTATTCGTTATGACCATCGTGGACACGGAGATAATGTCAGAACTCGTTGCTCTATGGGAATCAACGAAAGCCAAGATTTAGATGAGATTATTACTTTTGTTAAAGATAAGTTTGGACAAGATATTTTCTTAGCTTTACATGGAACTTCTTTAGGAGGAGCAGCGTCTCTATTAGTGACAAAATATCGCCAAGATATCAAATATATCATCGCGGATTGTCCATATTCTTCCATGATTGTTTTCGCGGGAGATTATGTCCATAATCACCATATGACTTATTGGCCATTTAAGATCTTCTTACCTACGGTCCTTTATAAATTGTCGGGGTTTAATATTAGAGAAATGTCCCCGATTAAATATATTGGAAACAACAAAGTTCCAACTTTACATGTTCATGGCTTAAAAGATAAATTTATCAAACCATATCACTGTAATCTTCTTTTCCAAAAGAATGGAGCGGAAGATAAAGAAATTCATCTTTTCCCTAATGGCACTCATGGAAAAAGCGTCTTGTTTGATCATGATGAATATGAAAAAGTCTTGAGAGAATTTATCTCAAGACAAGAATCCAAATAATTTAAATTATTTATGTAAATAGAATTTTACCATCTCTAAGTCCTCAGGGGTGGTAATTTTTATATTTGTTTTTTCACCTTTGATAAATTTGACATCAATTCCTAAACAATTTACCAGCGAGGCATCATCAAAAGCGTTTTTCACACCATTTTTAAAAGCTTCTTCGTGAGCTTTAAGAATGATTTCATATTTAAATGATTGAGGAGTTTGAACGATAAAAAGTTCATCTCTATTTAAAGTTTCGCTCAACGATTCATCTCTTCCCTTGATAATTGTGTCATTAGAAGAGATAACAGTCATGACCGCTTTTTCTTTTTGACACATTATGATATGGTCGTTGATGATTCTTTGATTTAAAAGCGGACGTGCCGCATCATGGATAAGAATAATATCATCATCTTTGGCAATATCTTTTAAAGCCTTAATTCCATGGAATGATGATTCTTGGCGAGTTTCTCCTCCCACAATCACAGAATGTAATTTATCGATATGATGTTGGTGTGTTTCTTTCGCGACCTTTTTAACATATTCTTTTAAAGTTACGATAAGGATTTTATCAATGTTTGGATTGTCTTGAAATGCTTTAACGGAATACATAAAAATTGGTAGTCCTTCAACTTTTAAGAATTGCTTAGGACCACTTGTGGATTTCATTCTTAATGATTTACCAGCGGCTAAAACTAAAGCGATGTTCATACAATAATTATCTTATATTTTAAGAAGAAAATACATTTTAAATTATATTTGATATAAAGTCGAAAATATATGGTAGAATAGGGACTAGCACGATAGTGCAAGACATATAAAGGGGAATTAGTTATGGCAATCTTAGTTACAGGTGGCACAGGCTATATT
Organism: uncultured Bacilli bacterium; assembly: GCA_905236535.1. Classification (GTDB taxonomy): domain Bacteria; phylum Bacillota_I; class Bacilli_A; order RFN20; family CAG-826; genus RGIG3315. Next base: position 2,012 of record CAJOQN010000092.1, on the reverse strand, counting down.
GGAAGTCACACAGTTGTCGATTTACTCAATAATGGTTATGATGTTGCGATTGTGGATAATTTATGTAATTCAAAACTCGAAGTTTTAAATAGAATTTACAAAATTACTAGCAAAACCCCCAGATTTTATCAAGTTGATTGCACGAACGAAGAAGCGATGCGTGAGGTCTTCAAAAAAGAAAAGATTACCGATATCATCCATTTCGCTGGACTTAAAAGCGTTGGCGAATCCGTTAAATATCCAGAGTTATATCAATTTAATAACGTGGGCTCAAGCAAGATTCTTTTAAAGCTCATGAATGAATTTGATGTGAAAAATTTGGTCTTCTCCTCTTCAGCGACAGTCTATGGCATTCCTGATCATGTTCCACTTACTGAAGATGACCCAGTTGGGGGTTGCACAAACCCATATGGTCAAACCAAACTTGATATCGAATTCCTTTTAAAAGACTATGCGGAACAACATAAGGAAGCGAATATTGCAATTCTTCGTTACTTCAACCCTATCGGCGCGCATAAATCTGGATTGATTGGAGAAGACCCTCAAGGTATTCCAAACAATTTAATGCCCTATGTCACTCAAGTGGCAGTTCATAAATTAAATCACCTAAATATTTGGGGTGATGACTATCCCACCATCGATGGCACGGGTGTTAGAGATTATATACATGTCTTAGATTTAGCTAGTGGCCATCTAGCAGCGTTAAGAAAGCTTAGTGAAAAACCAGGCTTAGTCATTTATAATTTAGGTACAGGCAAAGGAACATCGGTTTTAGAATTAGTCCACGCTTTCGAGAAAGCTAATAACATTACTATTCCTTATGTTATTGGTCCTCGTCGCGATGGGGACGTCGCTGAAAACTATGCGGATGTTTCAAAAGCTGAAAGAGAAATGGGTTGGAAAGCCATCTTTAATGTTGAAGATGCTTGTAGAGACTCATGGAACTGGCAAAGCCATAATCCTTGTGGATACGATGAATAAGGAGATTAATTAAATGTCAGAAAAATTAAAAATTTCACTCAAACTTCAAGATGACACCAATATTTTTGGTTTAAATTGGACCGCGGACACCAAAGCCAAAGCCAATGTCATTATTATGACCGGGATGGAAGAACATTCATCTCGTTATGATGATTTCGCTAAATTTTTAAACAAACATGGATTTAATGTTTATTGTTTGGATAACTTCGGGCAAGGCGAAAATGTCTTACCAGATATGTCTAATAGAGGTATTTGGCCAGCCTCAGGATTTAGAAAACAAGTTGAAGCCGTGGATATGTTAGTCAACAAACTCCGTATCACTTATCTTCCAGTTTTTATCTTCTCTCATTCAATGGGTTCTTTCCTCGCTCAAGATTATATTCAAAGACACACTCATCACGTCTCTAAAGTCGTCTTATGTGGTTCAAATCTCAATAGCGTGGCACCGGTTGTTGGTTATATGCTCGCTAAAATCATCGTCAATAAAAAGAACCGTGAGCAAAAAGCTAAACTCCTTAACAACTTAATGTTTGGTAACTTCAATAAGAAGATTCAAAATCCAAGAACTCCATTCGACTGGTTAAGTGTTAACGAAGATAATGTTAATAAATATATTGAAGATCCACTTTGTGGATTTGGCCCAAATAATGGATTCTGCTTAGAATTCTTAAAAGGTCTTAGACGTCTATATCGTCGTAAATTCTTAGAAAAGATTAGAAAAGATTTAGACCTCTTCATCATCTCTGGTGCGGAAGATCCAGTCTCTAGTTATGGCAAGGGTGTCTATAAACTAGAGAAGATGTATAAGAAATACCATCTCACTAATGTCTCCACTAAAGTTTATGATGGTTTAAGACATGAGATTCTTAACGAGATTGATCACGATGTCGTTTATAACGATATTCTTGAATTCTTTGAAAGAGATCTTGAAAAGAAAAACGCTATTTAAGCGTTATCTTGTCCCTGTACCTCAGTTGGATAGAGGGTCCGCCTCCTAAGCGGAATGCCAGCAGTTCGACTCTGCTCAGGGA
>CAJOQN010000091.1 GCA_905236535.1 uncultured Bacilli bacterium | reverse complement strand
TCATTTGGAAGATGATGACAACCAATCAAGTTTTCGAAAACATTAAAAGAGATTAATTGAAGCTAAAATCTCTAATTTTTAAAAAAAAGCAAAGCTTTTGCTTCTTTTTGTCGTATCTTTTTAAAAAAGTTTATAAGATAATAGTTGTATGCTACCTTTGATTATTGTTTCTTCAATTATTTTTGGATTAATCATCATCTTATTAATCATCGAATTTTTTCTTTATCATTTAGTCTTTTATTCTCCTAAAAAATATCAGTTAGATGATTATCACTCTTTTGATAATGGACAATATTTAACTTATAAAGAGACAATCCACCAAATGATTGATAGATTAAGAGATATTCCCTATGAAGATGCCTACATTACTTCTTTTGATAAAAAGAAATTAAGAGCAAGGGTTTATAAGAATAGTGCTTCTAAGCAAGTTGCCATTATGTTCCATGGATATCGCGGAACAGCATATCGTGACTTTAGTGGTGGAGCATATGAAGTTATATCTATGGGCCTCAATGTCATATTAGTAGATGAAAGAGCCCATGGTAAAAGCAAAGGACACACCATTACTTTTGGTAATAGAGAAAAGAAAGATGTCTTATCGTGGATTGAATATGCGAAAAAGACTTTTGGAGATGATGTTGAAATCATTTTGGTCGGTATCTCAATGGGCGGAGCTTCAGTTTTGATGGCCGCGGAGCTCACTCCTGATGATATAAAGATTGTCGCGGACTGTCCGTTCTGCACTCCTAAAGAAATTATCAATGCGACAATGATGAAACAAAAATTGCCAACAAAGCTTCTTTATCCCTTTGTCGCATTAGCCATGCTGATCTATGGTCGCACCAACTTAAATAAATCATCAGCATATAAAAGTGTAAAAAACTCCAATCATCAAATTCTCATCATTCATGGCGATAGCGATTCCATTGTTCCATATCAATTTTCTAAAAGATTAGCAGAAGAGAATCCAGACAAAATTCGTTATGAACTTTTCAAAGATGCAGACCACGGAATGAGTTATTTGTTAGATAAGACAAGATATCAAAAACTAATTAAAGAATTTATCGAAAAATGAAAAAAGCCTTGCAAAAAGGCTCTTTTTAATGCAAAACCTATATATTTTTATGAAAGTTCCACTAAATCTTTTTCGATAAAGTTTTGAATATAAGGCGACCACCATTGGGAATATCCAGCCTTGCGTGGATGAATTGGATCGTTGATCGCCCACCCATAATATTTGTCACTTGCGAGAGCATTAAATTCTTCATCGTTATATAAGTCAATCACTTTAACGTTGTAGTCGTAATAGCTATCCCATTTATCCGCGATTTGTTGAACTTGACCCACAAATTTTTGATATTCGCTTCCTAATGGATTGCTGTTTTGTCTTTGAACTTTATTACTTCCGTCAGAGAAATAAGAACCTGAATAGAAATAGACTGGACAGCCCCACGTTTCCATCACATAAGCGATAATATATTCAACCGCCCCTAAAGATGTCGCAACATTAAAGTCCGTCATCTCAATTTTGTCATCAGCAGTAATTCTTCCTCTTTTATTTAATCGATCGTTCGTACAATCGTTCGTGGATATTTGACATACGAAAGCATCAATTTCTTCCTCTTTATCAAAAGCGGTAGAGGTAATAAGGCGGTTGACATATGATTTAGCCCCGGTGTTTTCAGTGAGGCCATCATTTAATAAGGTAGTGCCAGACACCGCTTCTTTTACGGAAGTGCAACCGCTTCTTTTAGCGATGAAATCTGCCATCGATTCACCTTCTGATGAAGCGCCATATGTGACCGAAGATCCTAACCAATAAATTTTCTTCCCTTTAAGAAAGCTTCCTGGAACTTCTTCGACGTTTTCGACACTATATATTGCATCATTCGCGGATACGCTTGTGTCTAAATCTTCATCTTCTGGAATGTAATATACTGGATCCCCAACTTCAGGTTTATCATCAGAATTCTTCTTGTTGTTATTTGATGAACACGCTGAAAGGAGGGCCACTAAAGATAATGTTAATAACAATTTTTTGTGTTTCATAAATGCTTACCTATTTTTATTTTACTAATCAAATCCAAGATATGGAATTATAATGTTTAAAGAACAAATATGAAAAAAATTGTGAACGCTTTTACTTTAATTTCTGTTTCTGCTTTTTTGTTATGCGCTTGTAATAACAATCAAAAGCCTGATTCGCATGAAGAATCTAAATATATTGACTTAATCCTTTTAGGTGGTCAAAGTAACGCCGCAGGATATTCTGCCATCTTAGATAATGAAACAGAGACTTTTGAAAATGTTCGATATGCGGGAATGACCGATAAAACATTAATTGGAAACGAAGTCACCATTGGTTCAGATTTCTTGACCACTAAAGAAAAATATAGAGATGAAGTGACTGGTGGATTAGGATATAGTCCAAATCATATCGGTCCTGAATATGGAATGGCGAAATATTTAAATGAGCGATATGGCGAAGAAGATGAATTATTGATTTTTAAAACTGCCGCAGGTGGGACGACAATGTCTAATGTCAGCAGCAATCTTTCAGGTGTCTATGGAAACTGGTATCCAAGATCCTTATGGCCTGAGAATTATGAACCGAATATTACAACCGCAACCCCCGATAATAAAGCTACTGGTATTCTTTATAAATTGTTTATTGAAAACTTTAAGTTAGTGTATAACTCTCTCATCGAAGATGGATATGAAGTCAACATTTTAGGGATGGTGTGGTCTCAAGGCGAAAGCGACGCTGATTTAGGTGGGGATTGGCTCGCCAATTACGGGAACCTTTTAAGAACATTTATCAATGATATTAGAACTGATATTTCTGAAATCACCGAAGATGAATGGTATGAAGATAATTTGCCTTTCGTGGTGGTTAAATGTGCGACCACATATTTTGGCTATAATCGTGAAGTCAACTTTAAGCTTAGAACTCAACAAGAAAATGTCGCATCTTCAATGAATGCAGTCGCTACCGTAGAGACTTCTGATTTAATCGTCATTCAAGAAAACGGACAAAGAGCCCCAGGATGTGTCGATGACTGGCATCAATGTTTCAAAGATATGGTAACCGTTGGTCAAAGATGTGTCGACGCCCTCGATTCTTTATTGTAATTTAAAAAATTAACCTTAGGTTATGATGCAAATATTAGATTTTGCGTTTTTATATTTTTACTTTTTGATAATTTGTTCTTAAAATAATAGATATAGGTATATGCGTATGAAAAAACAATTCTTAGCTTTATTTTGCGCTCTTTTTATTGGAACGAGCATTTTATCCTCATGTAATTTCAAACCTGATGATACCGAACCAGTTGATTCTGAAGAAGAGGAAGATAGTGAGTCAAGCAGCTCTAGTGAAGGTCTCTCTATTTCCATTTCTGCCGATAGCGACACCCTTGCGATGGGTTCAAGAATGGCCTTTACCGTCACAGTTAGTGAGCCAGGCCACAATTACACTGTCACATCTTCTAAAACTTCTGTAGCGACCATTGATGGTAACGAAATCGTTGGTGTCAACGAAGGAACGACAACAATTAAAGCCTCTATCAATGAGAATGTTTTTGATTCGTTCAAACTCACAGTTATGGATCCAGATGATATGTGGACCCCTGACGAAGGTGAAGACGATGATGGTGTCGATCCAAACCTTCCTGCTAAAGAAGGTGAGGTTTATGAATCTTATTCCTTTAAACCATCTTGTGATGCTGATTCTTTAATTCCTAATATTGTCGTTACTTTGAATCCTCTTGAAGAGGAAGGTACCGCTCCGATAATGGAAGACACATATTTAACCACCGCGTCCAAGAATAACAAAGGTCCTTATTACGGTTGTACAGTTTCAATTCTAGAGGGCGAAGAACAAACGATGACGGATGTGGCTTGCCAAATTAAGGTTCGTGGTAACTATACAGCGAATTATAGAAAGAAACCATATCGTTTAAAATTTGACAAAAAACAAGCAATGCCTGGCTTTAAAGGCAAATTCAAAAACTGGGTCTTACTCGCTGATGTCAAAGACCACTCCATGATGAGAAATGCGATGTCTTTCTATCTTGGCAATTTAATCCTTGGCAGTGACGGATTCTATTCCTCAAACTTTAGACCAATCAATCTTTACTTCATCGATGGAACGGGACAACAAAGATATTGGGGTTCCTATTTATTAGCCGCTCAACAAGAAGTTAAAGACGGTAGAATAAGCATCACCGATGTCGGAGATCTTGGTTTGGCTGATGGCAATTATAATGGCACTGATATTGGATATTTCATCGAATATGATGGCTATTATATCGAAGAAAGAGGCGGAAGCACCAACTTCAGCTACAACGATAGCGACTTTGCCTTTACCATTGATGATGGTAGCGCTACTGGTGGTGATGCCACATTCACCATTCCATATAACAACAGAGCAAGCTTTAGAACTCTAAACAATAGAAGCCAAAGACCAAACATTCCTGGATTCACTCTTAAAGGTGATGTTTCAGAAGATGATCCATCTGATCAATTAAATTTCATTTCCAATTATATGGAAAATGTTTACTTAATCCTTTATCATGCGACATATGATAATAAATTCTATAAATTCAACGAAGATTACACCGCAATTGTTGAAGATAATACTTTAGATGCTCAAAGTGCGATTGCTGGCGCTATCGATATCAAATCACTCGTTGATACTTATATCATTTCCGAAATTTCTTGTGACCCAGATGTCGCTTGGTCCTCATTCTTAATGGATGTCGATTTCGGCGCAGAAGCCGCGAATCACTTATTAAGATTCGAAGCTCCTTGGGACTTTGATAGCTGCTACGCTGTTAGAAGCGGTAACTACTGCACCAGTGGCCAAGGCTATTATGCTGCGACTAGCTCTAACCCATGGTTATCCATCATTATGAATCATGAATGGTTCAGAAACATGGTTAAAGAGAAATATAGAGAATTATATAGTTTTGACATCCTTAAAGATGTCTTAGATTGGTTGGACAGCATCACCAACGCTCAACAATATAAAGATATGTATGCTGCTAACTTTGATAAATGGGGCACTGGTGATGAAACTGGTGAAGTTAGAGCGGAACTCCGTAATTTACAAACCGAAAGAGAACACGCTGAAGCTTTATATGAATGGTTAAGAATTAGATTCAACTGGATGAGCAGCGAATGGTTAGATGGTTATGATATCATCACCCATAAAAAAGAAAGTTCTGCTGGAACCACCAGTGAAGGCAATGTTGCTTTAATTGAAAGAGGCACTCCATATAAATACGAAGCCGAAAACGCTCAAACCTCAAACGAAGAAATGAAGAAACTTAACCGTCAAGATTATCCAGCCTCCAATAGTGGATGGGTTGGAAACCTCAATCAATCCGGTTTAGAAATCACCTTCACTGTCACCGCTACAAAAAGAAAACAAGCATACATTGTTGCTTGTGTGGCTAAACCACAAGGTGGAGCCGCCTTCAATGATATGTTCAAACTTTATATCAATGGCGAACGCCTCTCTATTAGAGATGTCCAAGTTCCTGCTTGCAGCTCTGACCAATATCACGAATGGGTCGAAGTCCGTCTTAACAGTCAATTCTTAGAAGTCGGGGAAAATGAAATTAAATTCGTCAGTGGTTCTAGAGCTAACAACTTTGATTACATCACTGTTTATTCAAAAGACACTCTTAGCTAGAGAAAAATCTACAATTTAAAACTTCAAAATGGTTTGCAGCGTGAATTCTTAAAGTAAATTCCGTTTCTAAGAAAAACCTGATTGATTCTCATATTAAATGCAGTTTTAGTTAGTGATAACTGAAATTGCTTTTTAATTTGTTAACGATTTCTCCTAATTTAAAGCACACGAAAATTAAACGGTTATTTCCGTTTCTCAAATTAATTTCCGTTCCCTTAGAGAGTGATAATCTTTTATTTCATTAGCAATGACAAAAGTCTAGAACCATAGATTGATTCAAAAACTTCTTTCGGCGAGCTTCCACCTAGTGACATTACTTTTTGAGAGATGATGATATTGTTGATAGAAGTGATATCTTCCTTAGATAAATAATCAATTGATTTACCTTTAGGAAAATACTTTCTTAATTGTTTATTCATATTTTCGACATTACCCTTTTGGTTACTTCTATATGAATCACAGTAGAAAACTTTGCATCTTTCTTCTCCGGTTAAATGAGAAAATTCAATTCCTAAATAATTAGCGAAGCATGGATCTCTATCAGTAAGAATAGAAGGAAAGATTAAATTAAAATCATGAATTCCGAGTCTTTCTTCAAACTCATTAAACATA
>CAJOQN010000090.1 GCA_905236535.1 uncultured Bacilli bacterium | reverse complement strand
TTTGTTTCATATCCATAAATTTTTGCTAAATCAAAGTCTAGCATTACCTTTTGACCGCGTATTTCATAAATCGCGTCTTTAATTGTATTTTCATTAAGTATTATCGGTGTGTAATCTTTTTTAATTTCTTTTTTGCTCATAATTATAAATTAACATATATGTTCATTTTACTCAATGATTATTATTGTCTTTAAATTTAAATTTAAAATAAATGCTGATTAATAAAATACAAGCGGCTCAAATATAATAAAAACGAGATAATTTTAGGGATCATCTCGTTATCTTTTAAATGGTGGACCTACAAGGAGTTGAACCTTGCTATGGCGCTTATAAGGCGCCCGCTCTAACCGATGAGCTATAGGTCCAAAGCTACGGCATTTAATATATCATATCTTCAAAAAGATAAAAATATTTAATTAAAGTAGAAATTTATTTTCTTGATGGTAGTCATCCTTAATTAAAGAATAGACATAATCGCAGAGTTCCTTATCGGACATTCCCTCATATTGTTCGGGGTAGATCGTCTCGAGGACATCGACATCCACTCTTGTATGTCTAATGGGTGTTCTCTTATGAATCTCATCAGTCTTTTTAAGGCACACGACAACAATCGGGACTTTCGCTAAAGTCGCAAGTTTGAAGGAACCTTGATGGAATGGAAGTAAATCGACATTTTTATCCTTGTTTCTCGTGCCTTCTGGACAAATATTGACATTTGCCACTTGGTTTTTCAGTAAATCTGCTCCGTGATAGATGGATTTAACCCCTTCCACAGCGTTTTCACGATTGATGGGAATATAACCCGCTTTTCGGATAATGGGGCCCGCTAAAGGCATTTTAAAATTGCTAGGTTTAGAAATACAAACCAAGGGTTGATTCTTTTGTTTAAGCGCGGAGATGAGAATCATCTGATCAAAATTTGAACGGTGATTACAAATCAGAGCGAATTTCCCTTTCTTTGGAATCTTATAATATCCCTTTACTCTCCAGGAAACATTGAGCATGACCATCAAACAAAAATCAAGCTCGTGCATCAAAGCGATGATAAAGCGATTTGGCTTAAGAACATATCTCTTTTTAGAAGTTGTGATCCTGGAATAAATCGCGACGAAAACAATAGATAAGAAAGTTAAAATCACAAAGATGACTGGAATAAATAAAACACTTATCCAGGCCATCCATGGACCGGTGACACGACAGATGAGGAAAGTGAATAATCCACTTAAGCCCACTGATAATATTAAAAAGATAATGAGGGTTGTCATAGTTTATATTATTATATATGTTTTTTAATCTTAGAAAAGATTTTGAAGTTCTTTGAGAAGAATAGAGACGATGTCTTCTAAATTTTTCTGATCATTTTCGTTAAAGCGATGATAAGAATAACTATCGATATCTAAGACTCCTAAAACTTTATCTTTTTTAATCAAAGGGATGACCATTTCGCTTTTTGATTCACTATCGCAGGCGATATGTCCATTAAATTGATGAACATCATCCACGATGATAGTCTTTCTTTCAGAAGCCGCTTTGCCACACACTCCTTTATCTAAGGGAATAATTGAGCACGCCGGTTGACCTTGGAAAGTTTCTAACACTAATAATTTATCTTTAATAAGATAAAAGCCAACCCAGCTCACATCATTCATCGCGTGATATAGAATCGCGGTTACATTTGAAAGACAAGCTCCTAAATAAGGAACATCATGAATTATCGATTCAATTTGTTTTTTGATTAAAGGATAATCAGTCATTATTTCTTTTTCTTTTCTTTTGAACGTTTATCATTGATGATTTGCATCTCTTTATCAGTGATGTACTCACAATTATTATCTTTAGCCCAATCAACACATCCTTTTAAAACAAGTTTTAAGAATGGACGAGGAACCTTGACGAGCATCTTAAGCGCTGAATCATCAAATTTCACTTTGTCATCCGCGCGGTCTGCGGCATATCTTAAAGAGGTGAGGTCCACTTCTCGATTTGGAATTCCAACAGCGATTGGAGCTTTATAATCGCTGCACCAGAAGTTCTTGCTGTCGCGATATCCCCAGTTCGTTGGAAGCGGAACGAAGTTTCTTGAAGTCACTCCATTGATGATGGAATTATAATATTTTTCTTTGATGAGAATATGGTCGATTTTAAGGATGAAATGCGCACCAAATTTGGAGGTTATACCATTGAAATCGTGATATGGCCCATTATATTCTTCTAAGACTTTATCATCTTGAGCGTTATCGAGTTCTTTGACCCAGGTACATTCCATCACTTGAAGGGCTTCAGAGATGATTTTTGGATATCTTTCATCTTTGTGATCAAGATGCGATAATCCTTCTTCAGTATGGAATTTTAAGGCTTTAATCTTTTCTTCGGGAGTGTCTCCAGGGAACCCTAAATCGACATGATTAGCAAAGTTTTTCTTAGAAAATGGAAGGAAATTAATCGTGCATTTTCCGTGTCTTAATAATCCTTTCGCGGTGTTTGAGGAATTACGGCATTCAAGCACCATCGCATAATATCCTTTACCAGCGATGTAATATGGGAAGATGAGGGAATAGGCTCCAAAAGAAGTCTTTTCTCCACTTTCATCTAAGGTTCCGATGAGGGTTAAAGGCATCGGGAAGAAAAGTGAGGTTTGATAGAAATTATCAACGATTCGTAAATCTTTAAATTGTTCGTTTTTCATAAATGGGAATAGTCCTTAAAAAGAGATGATATATTAAGTCTAAAGCTAAAAATATTGCCCCCAAGTTTGGAGGCAATAAATTAATTGATTTTAGAGTTTGTTTTCGCTTCCAAGAACGGTTTGGATCTTGTGTTTGACGATGTCTTTAACATATTTACGACCATCACCGATATATTGACGAGGATCGAAATGATCTGGATGTTCATCGAAGTGTTCGCGAATACCAGCGGTTAAAGCTAAACGGAGATCACTATCGATGTTAATCTTACAAACCGCCATTGAGGCTGCTTTACGGAGTTGTTCTTCTGGAACACCAACAGCGTCCACGAGTTTTCCGCCATGGGCATTGATGATCTTGACATATTCTTGATTAACGGAGGAAGAACCGTGTAAGACGATTGGGAAACCTGGAAGTCTCTTGCTCACTTCTTCTAAGATATCAAATCTAAGTGGAGGAGGTAATAAGACCCCAGTCTTTGGATCTCTGGTGCATTGTTGTGGTTTGAATTTATAAGCACCATGGCTTGTGCCGATAGCGATCGCTAAGCTATCACATCCAGTTCTTTTGACGAATTCTTCAACGTCTTCTGGACGGGTATAGGATTCCGCACCATGTTCAACTTTGACATCATCTTCGATACCGGCTAAAGTTCCGAGTTCGGCTTCAACGGTGACATATGGGTGTTTAGAAGTATCGTGGGCGTATTCGACAACTTTTCTTGTTAAGGCGATGTTTTCTTCGAAAGATTTGCTGGAAGCATCGATCATGACGGAGGTAAATCCACCATCGATACAATCTTTACAAATTTCAAAATCGGCTCCGTGGTCTAAATGTAAGACGATTGGAAGACCTGTATCTTCAACCGCGGCTTCGACCATGTGTTTCAAATAGCACGCTTTAGCGTATTTTCTCGCTCCCGCAGAGACTTGAAGAATGACTGGAGAATTGCATTCTTTGGCCGCTTCAGTAATTGCTTGAACGATTTCCATATTGTTGCAGTTAAAAGCTCCGATAGCGTATCCGCCTTCGTAGGCCTTTTTAAATAATTCAATTGTGTTCACTAATGGCATATATATGTCCTCTTTCTGTGTTTTATTGTATTCTTTTTCTTCATGTTTGTAAAATGCTATGCAATTTTACTTATCAATTTTTAAGCTTAACGATTTATCCATCCTCACTCTAAGAGTGGATAAGATTAATCCATTTCCAATAAAAAAGTGGTTTCTTAATCAGACTTTACCACTATCACTTTTTTCACTTTTTGATATTGATGATGGTTTTTATTATTTAAGCATCAATTTCTTTTCTAAAGGAAGATAACGGTTCAATAATGTGACAATTGAGGCAAACACTAAAGTGAATAAGATAATAAAGATAATCTTAAAGACCTCATTATCGACATATAAAGTGACATTCATCCCTCCAATCATAAAAGCTTGATTGAATAGATAGACGGGGTAGGTCCATTTATCAGTGAAATTAAATAAGGGGATATTTCCAAATTTGTTAAGGAACCTAAAGATATAGATCAAAAGGAAGAATGAGGCGATTCCAAAGGCTGAAGCCGATAATTGCTCTAAAAGATGAGAGAGATGAGAAAGAATATAAACATCACTCTTAAAGACAAAGAAGGCTAAAGAGAATAAGACAAATGTCAAAGCGGTTAAAAGGATCCATTGCATTAAAATATATGGTTTATACTTCAGTGAAGTATCGACATATTCATTCTTAAATTTCTCACCGATTAAATACCCAACAAAATAGCAAATAGCGATTGGAGCGATATTTAAGAAGAAGGCTAAAGAAGCTTCTAAGATAAAAACGGAAGCGATGATAATTCTTCTAAGATGTCCTTTGTTGGTGATGAATGGGGTTATTAAATAGCAAAGGATGATATAGCCAAGATAATAATAATTATCAAATTGCATTAAAAATCTTCCCTCAAAGGCTCTTTGACCAGTCCATAAAGAAAGATAATCATAATTTTGAGTGATGAGCATAAAGACTAAGTTATATAGCGCAAAGATGGATAAACACATCAAAGCGGGAACTACAATCTTAACAATATTGTTAACATAGAACTTCTTCTTTGAAGTAATCACTCTTCCAGCGTATAAAAACCCACTTAAAGCGGTCAGACCTTGCACTGGTTTAGATAAAAGATATTCAAAAGATAATTGCTTATTGATGTAGATATAAAAAATATGGAAGGTCAATATCACAAGACATGCCAATAAACGATAAAGTGATAAATTCCAATATTTTTGTTTCACAAATTAATATTATTAATGAATAAATATATAGTCAAGGATTGAAGAAAAGAAAAGCGCCCCCTAATCAAGGATGTTTAAGATGTTGATGACATTATTAATTTGAGTGTCACTTAGCCCAATGTTATCTATAAGATAATTAACGGTCTTTTCTTTTAAAGTATCACCATCATAATTATTGATCTGAGAATCATAGAAAGATGATGAGGTGAATGGCAAGGATAAGACCGGAGAATTGATATTTGAAAAGTTAGAAAAATAATAATCTAAATATAATTCTTCTCTTGAATAACCACATAAAGCCTTAAGGACATAGGCTAACGCTCCTGTTCTATCGGTTCCTCTCACGCAGTGAAAGATAACTGGATAATTATTGATGTTTCCTAAGGTATCAAAGAATGTTTTAATTGATTCTTTATTTTCCTCTTGGGTGAAGATGTTCTGATTTCCATAATTCATTGGAGTGGATACATAATTAACATCTTCTCCGATTGGAGAGGAAGTGATGCCCGCTACTTCATCTTTGTTAAAGGAAGAAATGGTCTTTCTTAAATCGATATCAGTCTTAATCTTTAAGACATTGTTTAAAACATATAAACCTTCATCAGTCGGTCTTGATTTAATCGCGTCATATTCATTTTCGTCATAGTTGAATTGACCACTTCGATAGATAAGTCCTTGTTTAATATGATGAGCATCTCCTAAATCTCTCACATTAATGACGCCAGGAACCCTCAAAGTTCTAATTCCATAATCTTTTACATCAAATGAATAAATGTCGCTTAAAAAGGCCTTTTCTTTGTAATATGCCTTAATTTGATAATAATATGAGGTTCCAATTTTTAAATTATCCACCACTATTTCATTTTTCTTGCTTGTTAAGATATGAGAATCAGACAATGACTGTTCTTCACTTAATGCTATTTCGTATTTGCTAGCTCTCATTCCAGTATCAGCTTTTGCGGACCATGATAATTTCACTCCTAAAGGATAAGACTTTTCCTCTTCTCCCAAATTCGCTCCATTATCTATAACATAAGAAAGAATCGAATCAGCTTCAATCATCTCTCTTTGTTCTGTGGTATTGATATATTGCTCTTTTAAAATCGCACCTTCAAATTCCACACTTTCAGGAATCTTTGGGGAGCAAGAGCATAAAAGGACAATAAAAGGCGTTAATAATAATGTTTTAAGTTTCATATCTTTATTCTAATAGAATATATAGAAATATAAAAGGAGAGATGACGAGCATCTCCCCTCTTTGTTTTGTCTATAAGTTAATTATGCTGAAACACGTGCATAAATAACAGTAATAGCAGTAATTTTTACTTGGCCATTAGTGGCAGTTCCGGAATTACCAACACCAAATGTGTATGAGTTTGCTCCAACTGTAATACTTGTACCAGAAGAAACACTGTTACCATCAGCATCTAATAAAATGCCAGTCTTATCAATTGAGTAAGTAATTTTAATAAAGCTAATAGTTACATCACTATCATTGCCTTCGACCTTTATTGTAGGCGATTCGGTTTGATATATTCTCCATTCATTACCAGAGGTGTAATATTTTCCAGAATTACTACCACCTGTAACAGTAACTGTAATATTCTCATCTAGACTCAAAGTTGGATATTTTGTACCATTGCTCCAACTATTGGCATTAGCATAAGCTGCGATTGTTGTTGATGCAGTAACACTACCAGCTGAAAGAACAACAACGTTGATTTTGGCAACATGAGTTCCAACTGTCGCAGTAATGACGGTAGCACCAGCACCAACTAAAGTTAATAAGCCGGTTTCGCTGACCGTGGCAATTGAAGTTTCGCTTGAAGCCCAAGTAATGGTACCAACAAAGTTTGTAGCAGTGGTTAATTGAACAGGGTCATCGCCCACAGTTTTGTTTAAATCACCATTAACAATAGAGAGATATTGTTGAACAGATGCGTCTTGCCCGTATTCAATCTTATAGCCATTACTATAGTTAATGATTTTTCCTTTAACAATAATTTCAGCGCCAGCTTTTAAATCTGCACCAAATGATTCATCGGCACCAACTTTGTAAAGTTCAATTTGACCACCAAGCATACCAGAGAAGTTAAGACTCGAAGCGTTATAGGCATAGGTGATTGAAGTTAATTCACCAATAGTATAATATTCGATGTCAGTTGTAACTTCTTGGCTTGCAACACCAGGAAGGGCCTTCCCGATGGTCATTGTCTCAGCGACAGTTAATGGATCTTCAATGGTTGTACCATGCTTTGCTTTGACGGTGACTGTACAGGAGGCGGAAACGCCTTCACGATATGTAACAGTGATTGTGGTATCGCCTAGAGCAACAGGAGTAACAACACCATCTTCGACAGTGGCTATGGTCTCATCACCACTTGTCCAGACCGCTTGATCAGTGATAACGGCTGGAGTTGTGGTTGCGACTAAGGTTAAGGTTGAACCCATTTCAACTTCAGCAGTATTTTTGTCTAAAACAACAGAAGTTGCTGGGATTTCTTCACCACTGACAGTTACATGGATTGAAGCACTTTGACCGTTGATGGTAAGAGTGACATCAGCTTCACCAGAATCGACAGCGCGGAGTAAACCATTTTCAACGGTAACAATGCTTGGGTCGCTAGAAACCCAAGTTTCAACACCATAAGAACCGGTTGGGACCGTAGTATAAGTTAATTGCTTTTCATTGTTTTTGAACATTGATAAGCTTTCGCCTTCATTGATCGAAAGGGATTCAACTGCTAAACCAGTTTGACCCATAACAATCATGTTGGATTTGCTGCTAGAAGAGTTAACGCCAAGTAAGAAACCAGTTAAGGTTGATTTATGTCCAGCGACTTTATCTAAAGAATCACCTTGATCATGAGAAGTTTTGACATCAATTTTCTTTGCGGATCCATCAATAGCAAAGAGAGTACCGCTATCAAATGTGACATTAATATTGACGTTTTTAATTTCATTCCATGTTCTATTATCACCACTTTTTTGGCCGTTAGCAGCACAAGCAGTATAATAATCATCATATTGAGCAGAGGTAATATTTTCAGGAGTGGCTAATTTAGGGGTAAATGTTTTATTAATTTCGATAACATCAGTTTGTGGAATATTAGGAGCAGATGTCGCGGTTGCGTTCTGTGAAATGCCTTCTAATAAACCATAATAATTTTCGAATTTAGTAGTAACTCTAATGGTATCTCCAATTGCAACTGGATCTAGATCAGCTTCATTTTTGGCAATTTGAATAACGGCGGCAGCGGTTCCATCGTCAAGAATAGCTTGGACACACCCTAGATTATAAGAAGAAAGAGCTAAAACTTGACCAGCGATGGTTTTAGCCTCTGATTTGGCAGCACTTGCACCACCAGCACCATTGAATGGAGCTTCAACAATAGCTTCATCTAGAGCGTCTTTAATGCTCATAATTAAGGATTCAGAAACAGTGATGGCTAATTCGGCCTTTACTTCGTCTTGAATCTTCGCAACTAAAGTTAATTCGCCAGTGGCTAATAAAGTAACTTTGTCACCATTAACTGAGATCTTTTCTTGATCAGCAGCAGTTTTACCAGCAATAACATAATCTTCAGCAACTGGGGTATTACCAAGAGTTAATTCGAGGGTGATAGTTTCATCGACGTTGGCATTGCCGGTATAAGTTAAGGCATATCGATCGATATTTCTTAAAGTGATAGCGATGCTGACATCGTGAGCAGGCATTCTGAATGTGTAACCACTCTCGGTGGCAGTCACAGTTACTGGATTTGTACCTGCGGTCGCAGTAACTTGACGGATGGCTTTATCATCAGGATGGGTGAGGGTAATGCCAAAATTGACGGTCGCGCCTTCAACATAGCCTTCAGCCTCTAAGCCGGAAACGGTGTATTCTTCATTAGTGGGAACACTAACAAAGAATTTTTCTGTTAATTGGGAGTCGTCTGATGATTTTTTTTCACCACCACCGAAACAACCAGTTAAACTAGCACCAGCTAAGGAGAGAGCAACGATAAGCGCACCTAGTGTCGGTTTGAATTTCATATAATTCCTCCATTTATTCTTCAGTAGGAGTTAAATTCTTAGACAAATTTGTCACAAGATTTATTTCCTTCCTGAGTTGCTTTCTTAAAGAATGTGCAATAAAGAATCGACTTAATCCAATCCCCAATAAGACTAAGGACGATGCAAAGCATGCGACGGAGACAAAGAACTGCAACGAGAGAACGTCAATTCCGCCCATTTTATTCTTAACCCTCTTGAATGAGAGGAGAATAAACAAAATACCACAAATAAGAAGAATGCTTCCGATCATTACCAAACATAAAGCATTTTGTTGCTTGTCGTATTGACGAGTATCTTCTTGATGGTCGTCACGGCTAATCTTTCTTAATTCTTGATAAGTAAGAGAGCCATAATCAATTTTATTAACTTCCTTTTTACCCATAAATGTTTCCTTTTTAAAACTATTGAATAACGGTTAAGTTAATGTCAAGACCACTACAAATTTTAGCGGTCATCTTTTTGTTTCCGCCGGTGGATTCATAACCAGCAGAGATAACGATTAAACCATGAGCGTCAGGGTCGCTTGAATCATATAAAGCGGCTTTACGTTGGAAGGTTCTTTCGATGGTGTATTCTATATATTCATTATCTTCATTTAAGTTAGCGTATTCTGCCCCTTTTGGATTATAAAGGTAGCTTCCACCAACAAAGAATTTATAAGAATAGCAAGTTTCAACACCATAGGTAACCAAGATATCTTGGTCGACGTTGAAACGGATGATGGAACTTGAATAACGAATATTGGTACTCGTGATGCTAGAAGCGTTATCGGTCGCCCCAAAACTCGCATAGACAATCGGAGAGTTAGAGGTGTTATAGAATGGATATGCTTCGTTATATTTATTGATTTCTTCACTTCCACCTTCAGCGATTGGCTCAGCCACACCTTGATATTCAGAGGTGAAATTATAGAACCAAATATTATCGGTGAGTTCCACTAAGACTTGTGGAAGCATTTTCGCATTGAATTGAGCTCCAGTAAGTTTAATAGGAGTAATCTCGTGCTTACGAGTAACGATAATCGTGTCTCTATTTTGATCGACATCTAAATCATGGTATGAGATACCTTGCATTTGGAATGTTCCTCCATAAGAGGAAATAGCACCAATAACCTTTACATAATCTCCAGGTCTAATCGGTGTTTCACTATATGTGAAGACATAGATGCCATAGCATTGACCAGCGTCGATTTCGGCTTGGGTATAAGATGCCTTGTCTTGAATGTAGAAAGCGGTTGCAAGTCTTCTAGTCACATAACCTTCAACACGATAAAGAGTTTTCTTATCGCAGAATGGAGATTCTGGATAATAACCGATTTCGGTATCGGTCTTAGCTTTTTCGTAAAGTTTCTTTAGGGAAAGGTTTTGAACTGGAGTATCTTCATAATAATAATAATTATTATCGATTAATCCAGAGAAAATGTGACGATGATTGGCTTGTGCGCTTAAATGAGCAGCGTCAAACATTCGATAAATATAGTCAGAAGTATCGCTACGAGAACCAACACCATAAGAGAATCCTTGATAAACCATTTCAAGGTTTAAACAACGGAAATCGTCCTTGGTTGGATTTTCAACGGTGCTATACCAAACATAGGCTAAGCTTCTTTGGTTGCCATCAGCAGTCGCAGGATAAGTACCTTCTTCAGTGGAATTAAGTTTTAAATCTTCCAAGGTCATTTCTTCGGCATTGATGGCCGCGTCTTGACCGATAAGAATTAAAGAAGTTATCCCAGCTTGAACCCCATTAAAGTCAGTGGTGTCAGCAATAGAATTCTTATAAGTTTCCTCGCCAGTATAGATGTATTTGGAATAATTAGAGGCAGTGAGACCCCATTCTTCAATTTCAGAAGTTGATTCTGGAGTATCAATGCTTAAATATCTAATCTTTACAGTGTAACCAAGATTAAATGTTTCGACATGGGTGGTATCACCATCGACATAGTTGACAAAATAGCCAGATGATTTCTTTTGGCCCTTGTCCCACTTCAATGGAGCGCCAACTTGTTCAATACCACATCTTCTAAAGTCTAAATCATTTCTATTACCGGTTGTTTGTTTGGTTTTACCAATAACTTCGGCAAAGATGTCATCAGAGATTTGAAGTTTAAATTCATGGACAAAGTCAATAGATGGGTCGACAGTGTATGAACCTTTAAGTTTGTTCTTACCCGCTTTGATAACGGTGCTATAAACAGCACTGCCATCTTCGTTACGGCGGAGACGTTGACATCTTTCACCATTGTTGGTGATTTGATCAATTTCAAAATATTTGCTCGGTGTTGCGGTAAAGGTTAATGTGTCACCGGGTTTGACTTGATCGGGTTCAATATCAAAATCAGTCAGACGACCATAAATTGATTCTTTGGTGATGTCGTCATAATAAGTTTCAACCTTATTAGAGGCGCCTTGACAGCCCGCTAAAATAGTGACACTTAATAATGCGATAGGAAATAATATATTTTTTCTCATATTAATCCTCCGAGATTAATTTAGCGAATTTGGTTGCATTGGTTGATCGCTGTAGTAAAAGCTTTATCGATACTATATTTATTCTTTAAAACATAGGTAATTAATTTGCCAATTTGAGTTCTGGCAGTTCCACTACCAACAAATGTTGGGGAAGTCATATAGTAAAGTTTTAAAGTTTGAGTAAGTGTTGGAATATCATATTTTAATCCTTGACCTGCCATGGAAGTCCATGTTGCGTAGTCAACAGATTCATAGGAAGAAATTCTGACTGGGTCATAGGAGTTTTCCAAAGCCACGCGGACATTGTTGTTTGGTTCTGCTAATGATTTATAGAATAACCACGCGCCCTTATGGATGTATGGGTTTTCATTATCAAAGAAACAAATAGATGGTCCTTGTTGGATATATTGTGGGTTGTCATTGGAATATGGAACAGCAGCTAATCCAACCGCAAAGTTTTCAGAGACGTTATAAGAAGAGCCACCGGTTGAACCGACGACCATCGCCGCTTTGTTCTCGTTGAAGTATTCGTTTGTGTAGGTGCTACCGCCCAAAGAATTCTTGGTGATTAATAATTTATCATTAATATAGCCAATAATTTCAGTCAATAAAGCTTTAGCTTCATCGTTGTTGAAAACATAGTGTTTACGATGATCAATTTGACTTTCTTCATCGTTGACGGTGTATGGGATTCCTCTTTGTTTCATTTGAGAAATCATCATATTGGCGTCACTATCATAACCGACTGGATAGAATTCTTCTTTATTGTTCATTGTTGCTCTATCCTTTTGCATTTGGTCAGCAAGAGTGAACATTTCATCCCATTTTGTTGGGACATCATAGGTGTAACCATCATGGGCTTTGACCCAGTCCTTAAGAGCGACTAAATCTTCTTCTTCAACATTAGCGTTGGTTTTGCCATTGACTTTATTATATAAAGCGGTAAATTCAGAGTTTCCAGTAAATTTAGCAACGTTAAGGACGTTCGCACCAGCGAAATATTGCTTATTGTAATATAAAGCCTCAGTTGACTTATACATTGGCATTGACCATGTACCTTCAAATTGATAGCCAGTGCCTTCGGCATAGAAACCAGGGACAAAGTCATCTAATTCAGCTTGGGAATAACCAAACTTTGGATCATTGATGAAATTATCAAGTCTTAAAATGCTTGAATGCTTGATATTTGAGGTGATGTATTCAGAGAATGAATCTGGATAACCCATTGTTAAAGCGGGAATTTCACCTGAAGATAATTTGGTTTTTAAAGCATCGTGTAAAGTGTCGTAATCTCCCGCGAGGTGGGTGAGATGGACATAGTATTTGCCAGCATATTGATCATTGAAGTTCTTAACAATCTTTTCAAGATTTTGGGTCTTGTTATGACCTAAACAGTGCCAGAATTCAATGGTCACTTGACTTTGTGGATCGTCTTCAGGAAGTTCTTGGTCAACGATTGTCGTTCCACCAAAATCACAAGCTGAGCAAAGGGAGATGATTGTGCTTACTGTAAGGAATAATAAAGGTTTTTTCATAAAAGTTCCTCCTTTTAACCTTTGATACCTGCACGAGAAACACCGCGCATAATATATTTTCTGAAGAAAATAAATAACAATAATAATGGAACAGTAACGATAACGGTGGCCGCCATTTGAGCGCCATAATCGTTCGCGTTTTCCGCTGTGGAGAAGGTCTCTCTTAAACCGTTGGTAATCAAATAGATGTCTTTGTTACCGGTGGCGATTAAGTTTGGCCAAACATAGGAATTCCACGCACCCATAAGCTTTAAGATGAAGATGGTGGTCAAAGTTGGCATCGCGAGTGGAACCATGACTTTCCATAAAAAGGCCCAATCGCTCTTTCCATCCACTTTCGCGGCTAGATAAAGTTCATTAGGGATTTGTTTGAAGTTTTGTCTTAATAAATAAATATAGAAAATGGAAACCCAGAACGGGATAATCATCGCTGAGAAATTACCGATGTAATTATTCTGGCTAGTCCACCCTAATCGTGAGACCGAAATATAGTTTGAAATAACCATCATTTCACCAGGAATCATCATAGATGATAAGAGAAGACCGAAAACTAAATCACGGCCTTTAAATGTCAGCCTTGCAAAAGCGTAAGCTGCTAAAATGGTGGTAATGATTGTTCCGATTGTTGACACAATACCAACAATCAAAGTGTTTCTTAACAAAGTCAAGAAATCAAGTCGAGTTAAAGCTTCACTATAGTTAGCCCAACGAATGACATGTGGGAAGAATGTTTGTTGTAATTGTTTAATTTCTTCTCCCGTTTTAAGAGAGGTGATAATCATCCAATAGAATGGGAAGACGACGAGAAGTCCCATCGCCACCAAGAAAATATAAGTGATGACCAGACCAATGATATGGGTCGCTTTGCTAATCTTTTGTTTTCTTTCAGTGGAAATACCACTATCTCTAAGCGCTAGGACATAAGAAGATGTATCAGCAGCATATTGGTATTTTTCTTGTACTTTTTCCATATTAATAGTGAACCCTCTTCTTACTAAGTTGATTTTGAATTAATGTGAATATCAAAATGATGACAAAAAGGAATATAGCAGCGGCAGAAGCATATGAAACATTGGTTGGTGATTTAATTTGATCATAGATGAAATAGACCATTGTCCACATATGTTCAGGTCCGGTTGCGGCATTGAAATCACCACCACCAGTACCAAATAAACCGATGACAGAATTATATTCTTTAAACGATCCAATGAATGATGTAATCATCATATATAGGATTTGTGGTGACAACAAAGGAACGGTAATCTTTAAAGTTGTTTTCCATTTTGGAGCGGAATCAATCTTGGCGGCGTCATAATACTGAGCGTCGATATTTTGTAAACCACCCAAAAAGATAAGAATTTTATAGGGCAATGAATGCCACACGATATAGAAAGAAATAGCGAATAAAGCACTCCAATAATTAACGGTCATATCAGGATTGGTTGGAGAAGTAAAAATCCATGGGAATTTTCCAAGTCCAAAAATCGTATTCATAATGCCGTAATCAGTGGAGAAGATGATGGTAAATACCATACCGATTGCAATTGCGTTGGTGACATAAGGCATGAAGAAGACGGTTTGGAAGAACTTCTTTAAAACCTTAATTGAATTAAGCGCAATAGCGATAATTAAAGATAAGATAATACTAATTGGAACAGTAATAATGGTGAGTAACAAGGTGTTAGGGAGAGCGATTCCCATAACATTAGAAAACATCGTACCACTATCGCCACCATAACTAGACCAAGGTGTCAAAACAGCGATATAGTTTTCAAAAGTAAAACCACTATATATGCCAGTCGTATAGTTATAATCTTTTAAAAATGAAACATAGACGGTATTAATAATCGGATAAAAAGTAAAGACCGCCAAGAGAATCAGGACCGGCGCTAAATATAACCAAGCTTTCCAGTTGTTTTTACTTTCCATAATTATTTATCTTCATCCAAATAAATTCTCTTTTCACTCTCACCATCAAAAATGAAAAGTTTTTGTTCTTTAACGCCAAATTTATTCTTGCCAAGATTAATTTGGATTAAGGAATCAATAATAACTTTAATATCATTGTTATCCGCGTGTTGTTCGTGATTACAAACAAGAGAGATATCTCTACCCATCGTTTGAATTTGCTCAACATCGAGAGTTAATACTTTTTCTTTTTCAGGGACATCGGAACCTGCTAAGAAGCCTTCTGGACGGATGCCAACATAAACTTTATGTCCATCTTCAAATTCCGAAAGTTTCTTGTGAGAAAGAATCTTTTCTTCCCCAATATAGAGACTTCCACCTTTAAGTTCGCCAAAGAAGACATTGATTGGTGGGGTTCCTAAGAATTTTGCGACAAATAAGCAATTTGGTGAATTATAAACGGCTTGTGGATGATCTCTTTGCATCTCAACACCAAGTTTCATAACGACGATATCATCACAAATGGACATCGCCTCTTCTTGGTCGTGAGTAACGAAGATTGTGGTAATGCCGGTTTCTTGTTGAATTCTTCTAATCTCTTCACGTGTTTGAAGTCTTAAACGTGCATCAAGATTGCTTAATGGTTCATCAAGAAGTAACACTCTTGGCTTTTTAACAAGAGCACGAGCGATAGCCACACGTTGTTGTTGACCACCGGATAATTCACTTGGTTTACGTGTTAAATATTCATCGATTTGAACCAAACGAGCGGTCTCTTGGATGAGGGCATCCATTTGGTCTTTATCAAGTTTTCTCTTTTCTTGAATTGGGGCTCCATCAGGGCCTAAAATATTGAATTTATCATCGATTGAAAATCCTTTGGCTTTAAGAGCTTCAAGATTCTTTTGAGATGAGGAGTCTAATGAAGCAATAATATCATCGCGTTTTTTAAGACGAAGTTCTAAAACTTCTTCTTTCATTTTTTCAACATCGATGGCCTTTAATTGCTCGTCTAATTTGGCAATGGCAGCATCGAGTTTCGCTTTTTGCTCATCCTTCTTTGCAAGATAAGTTTTAGCGGAAAGAGCCGCTTTTTGTTCTTGAAGTTTTGCGTAATTTAAAGAGGCTTCGGTTTCGATATTTTGAAGTCCTAATTTAAAAATAGATTCCGCGATAGAGGTGACGATGTGGTATTTTTTGACCAATCGACGAGCGCTCATGTCTTTGGAATATTTTCCTTTAAATTTTGAACTTAAAATAATTTCGAGAACAGCATCAAATTCGTTTAACAACAATCTTTTAATTAAATCATTATTCTCAAGCACTTTAGCTTTTTTATTCGTGACAACATGTAAGTTTGTTAAAGGGAATTTGACGTTATCATAAACAGTCATGTGAGGATATAAAGCATAGTTTTGGAAAACTAATCCAATCTCACGTTTTTCAGGTGAAAGGTGAGTGACGTCTTCATCTCCAAACCAAATTTCACCATCAGTGGGGGCTTTAAGTCCAGCAATCATATATAGTGTGGTTGATTTTCCACATCCTGAAGGACCAAGAAGACCGATTAATTCACCATCGCGAATGTCCACGTTTAAAGAGTCAACCGCGACAGCATCTGGGATGTTCTTTGCAGGGTTGCCTGGAAAAACCTTGGTTAGGTTCTTCAATTTTATTTCCATAGGATTTCCTCCGACAAAAAGATTATAGCGCGTATATTCATTATGTGTAAAGAGTGATTTATTTTATTTCAATATGAAATCTTTGTTCTCAATAGAAGCGTTTTGTAGTGTAATTTTAGCCTCGTCAAGTTCCAAGAATGTGTAGTATATTTTTTGGTTGGTGACATCCACCACATAATCATTAAAAACGTAGTTAACTAAGCTCGATGAAGTTTTGCTAAAAAATAGCATGGTTATAGAAACCAAAGAAGGAATGAGAAAACTAAAGAAATTCAAATAGATGAAAATAAAAAGGATAAAGAAGAATCTACCCACATAAACTCCCGTGCTTAAATTGATGGCCTTCACATTGATCAAAGCGATATTTTGAACTTTCATTCCAATGGTTTGACGACCCCTTTTGAAGCAAGTTAAAGGTAAAATTAACAGAAATATAATAGATGACATCGTCAAACTAGCAACAACTTCAATTAAAGCAGTAATGAAAGTGAAACGTGTTAAATCTCCAAATTTTGGGTTATTAATCAAATACCCATAAGCGTAGTCTTCATATTCCACTTTATAGAATTGATACCATCCTTCATCGTTGTTATAACTAGGATTCTCGATGACTTTATCCGCGTTTAAAACAAAGAGGTGAACTCCGTTATCAAGGGCTACTAAACGACGATTATTATAT
>CAJOQN010000089.1 GCA_905236535.1 uncultured Bacilli bacterium | reverse complement strand
TGGTGGATCTGACGAGGATCGAACTCGCTACCTCCTCCATGCCATGGAGGCGCTCTCCCAGGTGAGCTACAGACCCGTGCTTATTAATAATATATAAAACGAGAATCTTTTTCAATAAGTTATTAATAATTATTAAGGCAAGATAGTTCATTAGATGTTATAATAATTTTGCTATTTAAAATATGTCCCATTTTCCACGTTATTAGATTAATGATTTTGCGAAGTTCTCGCTTTTTTATTGCGTGGAAAGAAAGGAGCAATTATGGATATTAAATATTTATTAAATGGGAAAATTAAAGAAACTAATGCTTCAAACGAAGATTTAATCATTGAGGAATCTAACGAGAAAAACCATCATCTTGGATCTATCAAAGCCTTAAAAGATCTTCAACTCATTGAAGCTAGACAAAGTATGTCTCATCCTCTTCCCAATGGAAATCAATATTTTATTAATGGTTATCAATCATGGACTAACACGACGGTCGGAGATTTATCGCTTAAAGAAATCGATGTTAATCGTTTTCCAAAATTCTTGTTAAAAAAATTGCCAGTTCAAAGATATGGCGATTACGAATTTTATAAATATAACAAGAATAAACTTCATTCCTATGATGTCTTCTATAGTGAAGGACAAGCGGGAATAGGAGTTATTAACAATATCCCAAAACACGCTTTCTTAATCATTGAATTGTTAAAGAAAGAAAATATCATCAACTTCATCAGTGATGTCGAATATCTTTCTTTGAAAGAAAACGAAGAGACTATCATCTTTGATTATGAGATATATTCTTCTAAAGAAGAAACAATCAAAGCATTCAATGAAAAATATCCACTTCTTAATAAAGAAAAAATCTATGGATATACTTCTTGGTATAACTATTATCAAGACATCAACGAAGAGATCATTCTTCGCGATTTGGTGGGTTTAGATAATAGATTCAATCTTTTCCAAATTGATGATGGTTATGAAACCTTTGTCGGTGACTGGCTAGATATCGATATTAAGAAGTTCCCTCATGGTTTAAAACCAATCGTTGATTCTATTCATGCGAAAGGCTTAAAAGCGGGTATTTGGCTCGCGCCTATTGTTGCTGAAAAGAACTCCAAAGTTTTTAAAGAACATCCTGAATGGTTCAAAAAAGATCAAAAAGGAAATCCGATTCAAACCGGCATCAACTGGTCAGGACAATATATTATGGATTTAGAAAATGAAGAAGTTATTGCTTATATCCGTAAATGCTTAGAATTCTATATGGACATGGGATTTGATTTCTTCAAATTAGATTTCTTATATTCCTCAAACTGCGGAGAGCTTAAAACCACTCGTGCAGAAACAAGTGAAAAAACATATCAAATGTTAAGAAATATCCTTAAAGATAAATTAATTTTAGGTTGTGGGGCGACCATCTTTAATTCATATAAGAATTTTGATTATCTCCGTATCGGTCCCGATATGTCCTTAAGCTTTGATGATGCTTTCTGGATGAGGGGTCTTCATAGGGAAAGACCATCCACAAAAAACACGATTCAAAACACTATATCAAGACATATCTTTAACGATAGATTATTTGGAAATGACCCAGATGTTTTTCTCTTAAGAGATACAAATATTAAATTAAGCAAAGAACAAAAACGCGCTTTAGCGATCATCAATGCTTTATTTGGACATGTCTATATGAATTCTGATGATATGAATACATATAGTGATGAGGCGAAAAAGATATTAAAGCATTGTGAAGAATTATTCTTCCACGCTGAAGATGTAACATTCACTAACGAAGGTAAGTTTATCAAAGTTCAATATACACTTAATAAGGAAGAACATGGGTTCACATATGATAAAAATAAAGGAGTGATGAGCAATGAGCGATAAGACAAGTGTTATCTTTAATAACCAAATTGATAAGAAAACTATCAAGCAGGCCGAAAAAAGCAAAAAGAAATATATCAAGAAATATGGCGATGATGCTAACGCTGATTACAAGATTGGTTTTGAAGAAATTCCAACCCTAGATTTTATCGGGGTCAACAATATTGTTTTTAGTGACAACAACCGTCCACTTCCAGATAATGCCTTAATCGTTGGGAATATTAGAATGGGCTTTGGCCACTACCGCATTTCAATCGCTATGGCTTCATGTGCAAAAGCGATGGGCTATGAACCTTTCTGGTTAGATTTAGCAAGCTTTGATGCGACAGGAAGCAAAATGATTAGAGAGCAAAATGATATGTATTCATTAGCCTCACGCATCTCTCAAAAATCTAAATTATTTAACAAAATTGTGTGGGAACCACTCAACAGTGAAGGCTTTAAAAAGATTACTTATAACGCCAAAGATCAAAAAAATAGTGAACTTTTAGAGCCGATTTTCAAAAATATTCGTAAAGATGTTCCTTATATTGCCACTCATGTTTGGCCAAGCCAAGCCGCGATTCACGCCGGGATGAGCCGTGTCGTTAATGCTATTCCCGATAACTGGCCAATGGGTCTTCATTTATCTCAAGGAGCGATTCATACGGTCCAAACTCCATTTGCCTATATGGGATATAAATCTCTTAATGGATTTGCGAAGAAACCTCTTAGTGGATTAAAAGAAGATGAACTTAAAATGGTGGGTTGCTATGTCGATCACGAATTATTAAAAGACCTCAAGGGCGACAACCAAAGAAGAAGAGAAAGAATTAAAAATAAGAAACCTATCCGTATTCTTATGACTGTTGGAGGAGCTGGTGCAGGATTTAAACAATTCTTAGAAATGGTTAAACATCTCTTGCCATATGTCCAAGAGAAGAAAGTCGCCTTATTAATCAACCTTGGAGACCATAAAGATGTTTTTGAAAAGATGATTAAGAAGCTCGGAAATATTGAATGCAAAACCTTCTTTGATGAATATGATAAATTAAGAGAATTTGCTTCAAGAATCAAAGAAGGAGATTTAGATGGAATTGCTTGTGTTTATAACAAGAACATCTTTGAAGCCGTCTATTCTACAAACTTATTGATACCAGTTTCTGATTTGCTTATCACCAAACCTAGTGAATTAGTGTTTTACCCAATTCCAAAGGTCTTTATGAAACATATCGGTGGACATGAAGTCTATGGTGGAATCTTTGGCAGAGAAATGGGAGACGCGACTAAAGAGTGTTCTGATAAAAAGAGCATGAACGAAATGCTTGATATTCTCATTAAAGATCAAGAAATATTAGGGCACATGACACATCAAATTGATAAGCTTTATGAACAAGGTCATTACAATGGAGCTTATGAGTGTGTCAAACTTGCAGTGCAAAAATAGAGAGTGACTACTCACACTCTATTTCTTTTAATTTTCTTCTTGGAAGAATCAACAACATTGAGGTCGTCTTGATGTAATCTTTTAATGTTGGTTTATATTCAAGCATATGTTTCTCTTCCATTGGAATCGAAATGAATAAGAACATTAAGAGATTAACAATCGCCCCTATTATCCAATACCAATAAAGGTAATTATGAATAATGAGGATCAAAGCCGCGCCAAACCAGATAGAGATTTCTCCTAAATAGTTTGGATGACGGGAATATTTCCATAATCCAACATTGATAACTTCACCTTTATCTTTTCTATTCTTGATAAAGATTTTCATTTGAATATCACTGATTAATTCTAAGATTGTGCCTCCTAGAATAATAAATGAACCGATGAAATCTAAATAACTATAGGCTTCAAATAACAAAGATGCATAAATAAACAACGGGACTGAACATAGATAGACCACCAAAGTGGGGAACATACAAATTCCAAAGAGATTCACTAATTGGAAGAACTTTCCACTTTTTTTCGCTAGCATCTTATATCTCCAGTCAACATAAGATAAATCATGGAAACCTTTAATAAAATTCGCGGTTAATCTAATGGAATATAGAGAAATAACCACCAATGGAACAATGGTGAATAAATTAAAATTATTAAAATGAATCAGCATTCCAATATAGAAAAACATTGTTTGAACAGACCAATATGGGTCATACATCGAAGCGGTCTTAAAAATGACTCCACATAACCACACAAATATGTTAGCAAGGACATCTGCAACAAGAATATTCACCAAGAAATATAGATAGTTCTTTAATAAAATAAAACTAGTAGTCCCAATAGCGATAGCTGAGAGATAAACCACTAATAAAACCAATAATCCAACAGCTTTCTTTTTCATAGTGTACCGATACATTCTATGTTTAGGGCTTTACTAAATCAATAATATATTTCTAATGCCTTTCTTAATTTTTTTCTTCTTTTAAATCTTTAATATCCTGCTTTAGATGTATTTACCAACATATTCACTTAGAAGAGAAAAGGCGAAAGAAAAGCATCTCGACAAAGAAACGCCTTAATAGATGGTTACAATTGCATTTCTCGGTTTTTTGATAATTTAATTTTCTTTAAATTCAAATACAAAATTAAAAGAGAAGCGATTGCCGTTAATATTTCCGCGATAGGGAATGCCCACCACACAATGTTTACGGCATAATTTGAACGGATGAAAAGTAAAGCAAATGGCACTAGGAAGATAATCAGCCTAAATAAAGAAATCAAGAGAGGCTCGAATGATTTTCGATATGCCTGCAGTATTCCTTGTATCGCTAGAGAAAAGCCCATAAACACATAGCTAATCGATGCGATTCTTATGGATGTTTGACACAAAGAGATGATTTGTTCCTTGTTCTCCCCTGTGGCGGTGAGACCAAACAAATAGGATATCGGTTTGGCTAAAGACTCAAACAATATGGTAACAGTCAAAGCAACGATAACCGTGTCGATGATCCCCCATGTTA
>CAJOQN010000088.1 GCA_905236535.1 uncultured Bacilli bacterium | reverse complement strand
TTCCACTTTCAGTGGAATCATCAGGATATAGACCATGACATAATTCTTTTAAAGCATTCAAATAGTCATTGAAAGACATATTTTTTGGAAGATTTTGATTGCTTGGTTCAGCATTCCAAAGTCTCAAGGTGTTGGTCACATGATTGTGATAACCGACCACGGGAACATCGTATGGGACCGCGCGAATCGAGACGGCATCCACGGTTCTAATTCCATAACTTCCATCTTCTTTAAAGAAGGTTTCAGGATGTCCATAGAATTGAACTTCGACGGCGTATTTTGGTTTTCTGACTTCCCAGACATTGCCGTTTGTGAGCCATTGATCAGGAAGTTCTTTTTGTTTCTTATCAACAATCTTTTGACGGAAGAAACCATATTCATAACGAATGCAGTTCCCATGCCCGACATAGCCTAAAGAAGCAATAGAATCCAAGAAACAAGCCGCGAGACGACCAAGACCACCATTGCCAAGTCCGGCATCGCTTTCTTGCTCTTCTAATTCGTGGATATCAATTCCTAATTCTTTTAATCCATCTTTCGCAACTTCGTAGATTCCCATATTTTGGAGATTATTAACTAATAATCTACCAATTAAAAATTCCATCGAAAAATAAATTAAAGTTCTTTGATCTTTGTTGATGACGCGGTCATGGGTATGACCCCAGTCAACGTTAGCGAAATCTCTGACCATTTCACCAAGGATTTGATATCTTTCGGAAATATGGGATTTTTTAACATCAACCCCAAATCTTTCAATGAGACGACGTTGATATTCCTTTTTAAAATTTTCTTTATTTTTAAACATAAGGTGCTCCTTATAAATGATTTTTTATTTGTTCTCGTCCATTCTTAAACACTTAGAAGGTTGTTCATTTTGAACTTGAGAATTACTTAATTCTTCGCTTTTTTTAAGCTGGCGATGAAGTTTGAAAATACAAGCGCCGAAGGACGCTAATTTAATTGTGATATGATATGGTTTATTCTCTCTTCCATATGGATAAGTTCGACACCACAAACCATTATATTGGTTTCTTCCACCATAAACATCTTTATCAGAATTAAAGATTTCTTCATATTCCCCTTCTTCTAACACTGGAATTTCATAATATTCAAAATAGTTCGGGGTCATGTTATAGACAAAGACCAATAATTCATCTTCAATTTGTCTTTGGAACGCAAAGATGGAATCATCGTGATTATCGACCATCAACCATTTGAAATTATTGGGGTTATGTTCTCCGATGTACATCGCTGGATGACTGACATAAATCTTATTTAAATCTCTGATGAGACGAGAAACAGAATCATGTTTTGGGAATTTCTTAAGTTCCCACGGAAGTGATTTATCTTCATTCCATTCATCAAAGGAGGCTAATTCATTACCCATGAATGATAATTTTTTACCTGGGTGTCCCCATTGATATGTATATAAGTTACGGATTAAGGCAAATTTGTTGTCGTAATCTCCCCACATCTTATTAATAATCGTTCCTTTCATATGAACGACTTCGTCGTGTGAAAGAGGGAGAAGGAAGTTTTCACTATAGAAATAGGCCATCGAGAAGGTCAATTTGTTATGGTCATATTTTTTATAAACAGGATCTAAACCATAATATTTAAGAGTGTCGTTCATCCATCCTAAATCCCATTTATAATCAAAACCTAAGCCACCTCGATCATTGGCTTGAGTGACCCCTTGGAAATCACTGCTATCTTCAGCGATCATCATGACATCGGGGTGATGGAAATGAATTTTCCCGTTTAAGCGTTTGCAGAATTCGACACCACCATCGTTTTGGCCTCTAGATTTATCACCGTTATAAAAGATTAAATTGCTGACCGCATCCACTCTTATTCCATCGAAATGGAAATAGGTGATGAAATAATTCATCGCCGACATCAAAAAACTTCTCACTGGGTCTTTTCCTAAATCGAATTGTAAAGAACCCCAAGGAGAGACTCTATTTTCATTATTATATTCATATAATTTAGTCCCATCGTATTCCGCTAAAGCGAATTTATCTTTGGCGAAATGAACAGGAGCGAAATCTAAGATGACACCGATACCAGCTTGATGAAGTCGATCGACAAAAGACATGAGCTGGAAAGGATTTCCATAACGTGAATCAACACTATAAAATCCGGTGGCTTGATAACCCCAAGAACCATCAAATGGATATTGGGTAATCGGCATGATTTCGACATGGGTGAAACCATTTTCTTTAATATATGGAATTAAATAATCCGCGACTTCTTCATAAGAAATGTTTCGATCATTCACTTTTCCCTTCCAGGAACCGAGGTGCATTTCATAAATCGCCATTGGGGCATCATGGTTGCGAGAACGGTGTTTAAGCCATTCATCATCGTGCCAAATGAAACCTTCAATATTAAATAGACGGGAACATGTGGCCGGACGCAATTCACTATAAAAGGCATAAGGGTCCGCTTTATCAACATATCGTCCTTGAGCGTTTTTGAAATGGAATTTATAGTTTTGATAATTCCAAAGTTCAGGAATAAAGACTTCCCAAACTCCTGAATCATCGATTTTATTCATCTTGTGAGCACCGACATCCCAGTTATTAAAATCCCCAATAACCGAAACATCGTCAGCGCATGGAACATAGAGGCGGAAGATGACTCCGTCAACGCCATCTTTTTTAATAAAGTGAGCGCCAAAATAGGAGTAGGCTTCTAAGGTATTGCCCATTAAGAAATCGTATAAAAATCCGTATGCCATATTCTAAAACCTCATTTAATTATAGATTAAAAGTCCCCTCTGTTAAATAAAAAATCTTAATTCTTTTAATAAATTAAAGGAGAAATTATAATAAATAGGAACGGAGAAAAGTATTATGACAAAAATAATGACCATCAATTCTGGTAGTTCTTCCTTGAAATTCAAGCTCTATGAAATGCCAGAAGAAAAAGAGCTTTGTAGCGGTAACGCCGAAAGAATTGGCCTTGAAAGCGGCATTTTTACCATCAAATAT
>CAJOQN010000087.1 GCA_905236535.1 uncultured Bacilli bacterium | reverse complement strand
TCAAAAGGAAGTTTGTGCATGTTTTTGCCTCACGCCCAAAAATTATCTTTTTTGTGCACGTTATCGATAAGTTTTAGAAAATGAAAAGTGGCCGAAGCCACTAATTATTACGCTCGTGGATCATTAACCCCAAGCATTTCTGCAATTTTGGAGGATAAGACATTAGCGATGATTTGATGTTGCTCGGCATTTGGATGATCATCCGCGCCACCATTCATTTGCTCGAGATAGACAAATTGGATGTTATTATCGTTTAAGGATTGAACCGCATTACGATATTCGCTTTCAAATTTTCTATTGACGAAGGCTCCATAAGTCCAAATAATCTTCGCGCTTGGATAAGCGGCTCTAAGTTTATTGGAGAAGGAGATGACTTCATCGGTAAATTGAGTGATGGTCATCGGAGCAATAGACATAACCCAATCTCCTAAATCATTATTTCCCAAATTAGCGATGACGACATCTGGTTGATATTTAGAGGTGTCCCATTTTGAAGTTCCACCATCGCGGAAAAAACTTGTTTCCGTCCATAAGGTATTGATTTGATTATCCCATGAGGCATTCCAGCCAGTTTCACCGTTATAGCCAAGTTTTAGACCTCTTCCAGAAACGGAGACGACATTAAGATTGGCGTTATAGGATTTCGCTAATTGGGTGGTATAAGCTAAATAACCATTTTCTTCAGTTTTACTTATTTGATTACCACAGGTAATCGAGTCGCCTAAAATCTCAAATTTATAATCTTTGATGGGCTTAGAAATCTCGGCTTCGTCAGAGATTTTCATCGATAGAAGATTGACAAGTCCACCGGAGGCTTCACTAGTCTTATAAATAGCGACATGATGTTTAGAAGCGCTTAGATTAGAAGCGATAATAGCTTGATTTGATGGGACGATATATTTGGTGAAACGTCCATCGATTTCCACGGCAAATCTCGTACCACCCGATGCACTTCCACTGGCTCCAAAATAATCATTAACTTCTTGGAGATTCATCGCGATATCTCCTCCTCCCGTGATATTAAATTCAATACCTGAGGAGGTCCAATCTAAACCAATATAGGAATTAGAAGCGATATTTCTTCCTCTTATTAAAACATTTTCTTTTAATTCATCGACATTTAAAGTGATGGATTGTGGGGTTCTATCCTCTTGAGTGGATTCTTGAATTTTTAAAACTTTAATTCTTCCTAAATTAGCCGCTAAACGGATGTTTTGTTTAGAAGAAACATTAAAACCTAATTCATTTAATTGATAAGAAGGAATATGAATGGTGTTTTCTTTATTAAGAGAAGCATCGCTGACATCTAAAGGAATCTTGTTAACCCCATCTGAACCAAGAGATAAGGCTAATTCGGCACTTCCCTCATCTTTTTCTATTACTTTATAAGTAACATCTAATGATTTAGTGGAATTCTTTGGATTAAAGTGAAGAATCGCTGAGGGTTCAAAACTCGGATTAGCGTCATATTTTAAAGCTTGATAATCAATCTCTTCTTTCTTTGGATCTATATAATTGCTGTTGGCTTCATTTCTTAAATTTTGATAGATGAAATATTTAGAGGTATAAACACCATTATCATTATCTGTACCAACATATGAAACAACATTACATTCTTTAGGGAGAGAAAGTGAGGTTAGACACCCCCATCTAATGACTTGGAATAATAAGACATTCTTTCCTTTTTTCAAATTGACATTAAAGTTATCACTATCTCTTTCATCAGTGCCCCAAGCATATGAAGGATCACTTATAGTGATATCTTGAGCATCATCCACTTTTTTAGAATTGACATAGACTCTCACTGGATATGATTGATTAAATGTTTTAGCGTGTAATTTAAGAGTGTATTCACCACTGAAAGGGGCTTCCACCACCATTCTGGCAAATGATGAATATGTATCGTCAATGTCATTTTGGAAATCCCATGTATCTTCAGTCCATTTCACTCCAAATCCTTCTTCTTCTTTGCCGATTAAAGAATCGGGAGAATTTGAAGGAAAGCGAGCGTTGATAAGCATTGATGAAGTAACAAAAGGATGCTTAATAACATCACCGCTTAATGGGAAAGGTGTGTCATTAGAACCACAGCTCACCAAAAGGGGAATAGCTAAAACAAAAGAAAGAAATAATTTTGATTGTTTCATAAAATAAACCTCTAGTTCTAATTATATAAAGCTAGGCAAAATAGCCTAGTTTTTAAAATGATATTCTATGCGTTTGATATTTTAAGACCAACACAGCCCCAGAAATTTATACCCCAGTCTCCTGAATGAGCGCTTCTAACGGAGATAAGGGTGTATTTAAGATTTCCGATAGTCACTGTTCTATTGAATGATTCTTGAAGCTTGATATCTTGTTCTGCAACGATGCCAAAGTGGGTTGTATATGCTTTGGTAGTCAAATCTGAAGAAATATCATATTTAACAACAAAGGTGTGGTTGGTGGAATCGATATCGATGGTGTAAGAAGCGTTAGTACATTTACGTTCCCAACCACCATCTCCATTAATGTTGCTGTTTTCTTGTAAATCGAAATACCAAGAAGTATTTAAAACATCCATATTGTTATAGATTCCATAAATCGCATAGGTAGGTACTCCGTTTTCATTTAAGATTTTGGCATCATAAGCTAAATATGATCCCGATTCTAACGCTAATGGATTATAAACAAAGATCGCAACAGTTGAATAAGAAGCATAATTATCATTTCCTGCTATCGAGGAATTATAGGAAACCGTTCTATAAAGAACGCCATTAATCATCTTATAATCTTTTTCAAATGTTTTTCCGAGTTTGAAATTGTTGTTGCCGTTTGGAGAAGCATCTGGATTGGTGGTTAAATGAATCATAAAGACATCATAAGAACGAGAGGTGGGAATATCGCTGATATCATATTTGATAGTGAAGGCGTGTTCGTTTTGATCGGCTGTAATGTTTTTGGTAGCAGAACCGCAGAAGTAATCCCAATCACCACTATAGTTACCATTTTTTTGAGCTTGAAAGAGCCATGGGAGATTATTTAAGTCACTAATTGTTCCGTTTTCATAAGACCCAGAGGCCACAAAAACTGGTTTTCCGTTTTCCTCAATGACATCGGCATCATCAAGAGAATAACTAAATGCTGTTGAAGCGGAAGTGACTGTTAGCCATAGCTCACCATTGTACCAACTACCACCTGCTCTAGAAAAAGTGATGGTATAAAGACTATTTGTGACCGACATTCCATCGTTTGTGTTATCAAATAAATCTTTCATTAAATTAGAACCAGGAGCATCCACATGAAAGAAATAATAATTCGTATTGCCTAAAATATATCCTGGGAATGTTAGTTGATATTTTGTAGAAACTTCATAATAACCATCTCTTTGTACTGAAGTAGATACCTTTGTGGAAGTAATGTTGGTATTATTCCAAGTTTGATCTCTTTCAATATCTAAATATGTGAAATGGGAATCAATCCAGCTATTAACAAAGTCTAAGCTAGAAGAAAGAACATGCGCAGAAAATTGAATATATGGAGTATCGTTTTCAACTAACAGTTCAACACTAGATTGTTCGATATTTAACTGCCAGGAACTAACCTTCCTAACTGTTGGCAATCCCCAGAAATAGGCAATTTGTAATTTTTGGTTATTGATTGTGCAGTGTAAATCGATATAACTTTCAATTCCAGATCCTGTTTCAACTCTTACATCACCAGCAGGATTAAAAACAGAAACATTATTGCCACCATATCTAAGGTGTGGAGCAAAACTTGTAGAACTATCATTTAAATAATTTGTCAAATTAAAATATGCTTTGTATCCGTTATCTATCATATTAACAACTTTGACAGTGTTTAAAACCATGGTGGTGCTATCGCCAAAACACTCAAGATTATCCGCTAAAACTGTTCCAGTTTTTGTTCCATTAACATAAAATAGCGTTTCGCCACCAACTTCTTCAAATCCTGCTAAGTCAGAGGCATTAAAAGATACAAAGGAATATGGGGTATCAGCCGCATCTGGAGTATCATCGTCAGTACAGCCAAATGAGATATCAATTGATAATACATCAACGGCGCCATCAGCAATTAAGTAGAAATAATTTCCAGCGATGCTTGTTGCAGTGTTATCAATTAATTCAATCCATGTTGAAGGGGCGAAAGAAGCGTTGTAAGCCGTTACTAGTGACAATTTGCCTCCGCTTGTGTCATAATCGACAGTTATTGATTTTAATGATTTGGCTTTTTCATAGTCGCCATTATAATATTTTGCCAAGGTCCCACCGTTTGACAAAGAAGTAATACCATTGGAAAGATAAGCGCCACCATTAATTTTGAAATGAGCAAAACCATCAGACACTGAGAAAGTAGCCACATCATTATTAAAATCAGATGATGTTAACACATCTCCACCAATATGTAAGACCTTCACACTATCATTAGCGCTTGCTATTGAAAATATATTAGTTTTTGAAATAGCAGCAACAGCGGCAATCGTAATTGCGACGGTAGAAAAAATGGTTAAAAAAGAAGCGCTTTTTTTCAACATAACAAATCTCCGTAAACTTGTTAGATATATGTTATATATAATAAATATGTTTGTCAATAATAAAAGCGGCAATAAAGCCACTTATGTTTGAGCTAGATAATTAAAATATTCCATGATGTCCATGGGCCTTTATTATTTCAACAGTTTGATAAATTAAAAAAATAAACGTTTTATAAAAAAGACTCCTTACATCAAATTGCAAGAAGTCTCTCATTTTGTGTTTAAAGAATATTGGGATTATTTATGATAATCAAATCACCTTTTATCAATACGCTATTACTTAGATGTTATGCTCTTTTCTTTTTAAGAAGAAACAATCCACCAATAGAAGCGAGGGTAATAATCGAGGTGATAACAATAATTAAAGC
>CAJOQN010000086.1 GCA_905236535.1 uncultured Bacilli bacterium | reverse complement strand
TATTGCGCCATGGTTAGCAATAACTTCCTTGTCAAACGGAATTACAACATTAATGTAGTTGGCTTTAATGTCGAATGCATTTTCCCCGTATTTTTTGATGATGGTTGGAACTCCATGACCAGTTTGCTCAACTATGCCAAGACGCTTAAAAATATCCGCTAATTGTTCGTTTCTTGGTTTGCTAATTCCTCTAAAAAAATCTTCTTTTGTTAAGCCTGCTGGAAGTCCTCCATGAGAAATTATTTTCAATCTGTCATCCCCATATATCTCTTTCCTACGATACTTGGGGATAAACACGATGTGATACTTACAGTTCCACCTCGTGTGTGATAAACTTAAATCGTCATTCATGGATACACCTCCTATTATATCAAATGATACCATTTTTCGCGTTGCAAATTAACTCTGTATACTACATGATACCAGTTTTATGTGAAATCTGTCTTACTACCGGTATGCTACGCGAACCTTACGAGCGTTTGTTTCGATGGTCTTTCTTCCTCTTCTGAAGGCAGTCCAAGATGCAAAAATTAATAAAAAGGCCCTTAAATATAATAAAAACGAGATGATTTTAGTTATCATCTCGTTATCTTTTGAATGGTCGAGACGGTGGGATTCGAACCCATGACCTCTTGGTCCCGAACCAAGCGCACTACCAAGCTGTGCTACGTCTCGATGTCACTCTCTAGAAATCAAAGAGTGATAATTGATCATTTTCAGGAATACCATCTAAAACGCCAAGAGCGCTCATGTCTTTAACATTCGTGCCGTTGAGTTTTGTTCTTCTCAAGAGTTCTTCTTTAGAGAGGAATGGTCCATCTTTTCGAGCTTCAATGATAGATTGAGCTGCACTTTCTCCTAAACCATCGATTGTGGAGAATGGAGGAATCAAACATCCATGTTCGCGATCAACCACAAAGTTAGAAGCGTCAGATTTATAGAGGTCAATGTTACTAAAAGTAAAACCTCTTTCTTCCATTTCGATGGCGATTTGAAGTGTTTTTAAGATTTCATCTTCTTTTGGAGAAAGAATTTCATTATTGTCTCTTTCCTTTCTTCTAAGCCATTCAAGCTTTTCAATAATTGCGGTTTCACCTTTGATCATTGTTTGAATATCATATTGTTTTGAACGGACCGAGAAGAAGGTCGCATAGAATTCAAGTGGGTAATAAATCTTGAAGTATCCCACACGAATGGCCATTGTGACGTAAGCAACCGCGTGTCCCTTCGGGAACATGTATTTGATTTTATTGCAAGAATCTAAATAA
This sequence comes from uncultured Bacilli bacterium, assembly GCA_905236535.1. Taxonomy (GTDB): domain Bacteria; phylum Bacillota_I; class Bacilli_A; order RFN20; family CAG-826; genus RGIG3315. The sequence goes on along the minus strand of CAJOQN010000086.1, from coordinate 11,428 downwards.
TAATCAGGAATATTCTTTGCCTTCATAATGTTGACATATTCCTCTTTCAAGCCTTTTCCCTTACGGACATCTTCCATGATCGAGAAAGAAATCTTAGAAGGAACACCCTTGCTAATAAGATAGGTCATAATATCATCACGACATCCAATAACTTCTTTTAAAGTTGCAGTTTTATCTTGAATAAGTTTTTCAGCGTTACCATTCCAAACGTTTGTACCATGAGATAGACCAGAAATAATGACAAGTTCAGAGAATGATTGAGGTCTGGTAGCCTCTAAAATACCACGAACAAAGTTAGTGCCAAATTCTGGAATCGCCATCGCTCCTGTTTGTTGATTGAGATAATTTCTCTTCATCTTTAAGGCTTTTGGAGATGAGAAAAGCGAAAGGACATTCTTATCGTTCATTGGAATTTCTTTTAGCTTAATGCCGGTCAAATCGCACATCATTTTGAGAGCCATTGGGTCAACGTGACCTAAAAGGTCAAGTTTCAAAATCGTGTCGTGAATAGAATGGAAGTCGAAATGAGTTGTCTTCCAAGAGGCGTCTTTATCATCTGCAGGATATTGAACAGGAGTGAAGTCATACACTTCATAATCACGAGGAATAACAACAATACCACCTGGATGTTGACCAGTGGTTCTCTTCACATCCACACAGCCAGAAGCGAGATAGGCCACTTTCGCTCTTGGATATGTCGCTACTTTTGCAGAGGCTTCTTCTTTGCTCATTCCTTGAAGCGCAAATGTTCTTTCAAGATATCCTTTAGCAAAACCAAAGGCTGTCTTTTCCGCAACTGTTTCAATTGTTCCAGCACGGAAAACATTATCCTCACCTAATAACACTTTTGTGTAATCATGAGCTTTCGCTTGATAATCTGGTGGAAAGTTTAAGTCGATATCAGGTGTCTTATCAGCATTGAAACCAAGGAATGTTTCAAAAGGAATGTTTTGCCCATCGTGAATCATCTCATGACCACAATGAGGACACTTTTTATTTGGCAAATCATATCCCGAAGTAATATTCGGCATCGATTCACTTGTCCATTCAAAATGATGACATTCTGGGCAGACATAATGAGGAGGTAACGGATTAACTTCTGTAATATTAGCCATTGTCGCTACTAATGAGGAACCAACAGAGCCACGAGATCCGACAATATAACCATCGTCATTGGTCTTTTTAATCAATTTATGGGCAATCCAATAGATAACGCTATAACCATGGGAAATAATACCCGTTAATTCGGTTTCAAGTCTCTTTTGAATATATTCAGGAAGTGGATCACCATATAACTTTTTAGCGTTTGAATAAACCAAGTCGCTCAAATCATTCTCACAATTATCAATTGTTGGAGTATAAAGATGATCGTTTGGAAGTGGTTCAAAGGCCTCGATTGAATCGGCGATTTTGTTTGGATTATCGATAACAATTTCTTCAATCTTCTTTTCATCGTTTAACCAAGAGAAGGCTTCAAGCATTTCATCGGTGGAACGATAATGTTGATCAGGATTTTCAAAGATTCCGTATTTACCTCTTTGACGTGCATATGGATTCAATGGATGAGCGACATTGCCGACGGCCATCGCTGAAACATAGATATCTCTAAAGATTTTATCTTCAGGGTTACAATAATGAACATCGCCAGTCGCACATATTGGTTTATGCATCTCATCAGCAGCGTTCATGATATCACGGAGATATTTTAATAATTCTTCATTGCTATCAACTTCTTCAGTGTTGATCAAGAAGGAATAATTCTCCGGTGGTTGAACTTCAATAAAATCATAGAAGTCGACGACTTGTTTTAATCTTTCAAAATTGTAATATCTCGCTGTTCTAAAGACTTCACCATTAAAGCAAGCAGAACCAATGATTAAATTCTCACGATATTTTTCAATCGCGCGACGAGGAACTTTTGGAACATCGGAAAGATAATCAATGTGACCAATAGTGATTAAACGATATAAATCTTTGAGGCCTTGCTTGTTCTTAGCGAGAACAGTGACATGGACCGGACGAATATGGACTAAAAGTTCACTTGGAGTTTCTAATTTGCCAAGTTCTTCATGAGTCATATTGAAATTTGATTTGGTAAGCTTAACAAGCATTGGCTGCCATACATCATTTAAAACGCGAGCATCATAGTCCGCTCGATGGGCTTCATCTTCATCATAGAAAATATCCATATTACGACATAAAGCCCCCAAACGATGATTTCTTGAAGTTGGGAAAAGATAACGAGATAACGCTAAAGTATCGACAACAGGATTATGAAGAATTTCTCTACCATCTCTTTTTAAAGCTTCTTGAATAAAACCAAAGTCGAACGCGGCGTTATGAGAGACTAAAATAGAGTCTCCAATAAAATCTAAAATTTTATCTAAAACATCGTGTATTGTAGGTTGGTCTTTAAGCATCTCATCACTAATATTAGTGATTTCTGATATCTTCTTTGGAAGACTTCTTTCTGGATTGATTAAAATATCAAGCTGTTGAGTTACTAAACCTTTTTCAACCTTCACCGCCCCAAACTCAATAATACGGTCATAATAAGTTGAAAGACCAGTCGTTTCTAGGTCGAAAACAACATAAGTTGCAGAATTTAAACGAACTTTTGTAGGATTAAATACATAAACTTCTTTGTCATCAACCATATAAAGCTCTGAGCCATATAACATCTTAAGACCATGTTTTTTAGCAGCAGCTTGAGCATCTGGATATCCTTGAACAACACCATGGTCAGTTATAGCAATCGCGGTATGACCCATGGCTTTAGCAAGGCGACAATATTGATCCATCGAGCCGACACCATCCTGGACAGACATCTGTGAATGTAGGTGAAGCTCAACCCTCTTTTTTTCGCTTAAATCTTTTCTTGGTTCATCAGGTGGTAAGATTGAGATAGAGTGACCTCTGACCGACATATCTTTAGAAAATTTATCTTGATAGACCGCCCCTTTAACACGGACATTAGTCCCTCTTTTTTTAATCTCATTAATGACATCTTGGCTCATTGTCACTGTGGTGTTGACATAGATCGCTCCACCCGCGTTATCATAAAGGCCAAGATTAATTCTTCTACGACCATCACCAAATTCTCTTTCGTCATAAGAGAAGACTTTTCCAACAAAATCGATATTGCTACATGAGGTATCAATCGCATCAATAAAGTCAATAGGCATATAGTTACCACGCCTATTCAAACGAATGCGTTCCCTTTCTCTTTCCATGATTTCATAGTTGTGTTTCATCTCTGCGATGAGCAAAGCTTCTGCGCTCTTTTGATTTTCAGCGTGTTCACTTTCCACTTCTTTTAAGATGTCACGTTCCTCTTCTTCTCTCGTATAATCAGCTTGTTGAATATCAACATTTTGACTTGTTGGAGAAACGTCGCTTTCAATATCTTTGGTCGCACTTTCATCTGCGGCTTTGGTGATTTGATTCATTTTTCTCTTTGAGAGAATAACTTTCTTTTCTTCTTTATATTCTTCCACTTCTAAGGTGATTTCATAATTAAGGAAACTATTTAAGAAGTCATTAAAAGAATCAACGATATCGTTGTTATTAAAGGAATTAATATCTTCGACAAGAAGACAAATTGTATTCTCATCCTTGATCCTTAATTGATGAGGATTAGGAACTCTATATATTGTTTGATACCAATCTGGGAAGAGAGAAATCGCATCTTCTGAGGTTGGTTTTTGTCGATAGGAAAAATGAAGAGTGTATTGATAATCAATCGTCATTAAAGCATCTTGGAATTCTCTTAAAAGATGATATTCCCAAGGAGTCTCCTTATTGATAATCATGTTCCATTTATTTGTGATAAAACGATCATGAGAGATGGAATCAAAGTCCATATCAAAATTATCGATATCTTCGATATGAATAGAGGCTAAAAAACGATACATCCTATCTTGCATACATATACCTCTAGAACAGTCCTATCACATCTTTAATGAGGACGACCAACATTAATAACATTAAAAGTGAAATTCCAACAATCGAAATAATGCCTTTAACTTTGGAAGGGATTTCTTTATGGGCCACAGTTTCGACAAAGAGGACGACGAGTTGCCAACCATCTAAACCAGGGAATGGTAATAAATTAAAGATGGCAAGGTTTACAGAAATAATAGCCCACATTCTAATAAAGAATGAGATGTTATAGTTAGAAATTAAAGCGGTGGATTGGCTAAAGATGGAGACAATACCTCCAACTTGATCCCATCCTCTACCGATAAAAAGGTTCCCAATCGCTCTAAAAATAAGTATCGCTGATTCACCAAAGTCCGTGAATGTTTGTTGCATAACTTGTCCAAAATTATTTTGATGGGTAAATAAAGCAATTCCTAAACCGGTAGGATCAAACTTTCCTTCATTGAGGTTTAAATTAAAAGTAAATGTATCACTACCTTTAATCCACTTCTTATTTGCTTCATCGAATTCAGCAGAATAGATGTTAAAGGTGACACTTTTTACACCTTCACTCTTCGTGGTGATTTCTTTGTTTGTATTGATTAAACCACTTTCATCATAAAGATAATATTTAAGATAAGTGTCGTAATCATGAATTTTAAAGGAGACGTTGGTGACATCAAGCATGGTGCACATTGGTAAAGTCGAATCATCTAAATAAGTGACAAACCCATCAAAATCTAAAACATATCTTTTTTCTTTTTTCGCAGCTATAATGATTTTTTCTTTGGCTTCGGTATCAACATCTTTTTCATCATCATAAAAATGAATTAAGGTTTGGCCTTCAACATGAGCGTCTTTCATTCCAATATTCGCAGCAATACTACCTTCTTCAACGTCGACATATCTTAGATATAAAGATTGTTGTGGTAGACAAGCAGAAATAAAGAAGAGGACAATCGCTAATAAGGCATTCATAATAACACCAGCGCTTAAAATAATCGCTCTCTTCCATTTCTTCGCGTTGTTTAAACTTCTCTCATCAGGAATGCTTTCAATGCCGTCTGGAAGTTCATCTTTTTGGGCCTCACCATACATGGAGACGAATCCGCCAAAAGGAATCGCACGAATAGAGAAATAAGTCTCTCCTCTTTTGCGTTTAACATGTAATAAGGCCGGACCAAAACCAATCGAATAATCAAAACAATAAACATGAAAAATTTTAGCAGCCGCAAGATGTCCGGCTTCATGGATCATAATTAAAGTAGAAAGGCAGAAAATAAAAAGTAAGATGTAAAGAATTATCATCTAATATTTCCTCCTTTCTTAATAAAATCTAGTGCAAAATCTCTTGTTTTTTTATCAATTTCCACAATTTTAGATAATGTTGGATGTTTGATATATGGCATTTCTTTCATCGCCATATCAATGATTTCTTCAATCTCCAAAAATGGAATTTTACCTTCTAAAAAGGCGTAAACAGCGACTTCGTTTGAGGCATTAAAGATGGCCCCATAAGTCCCTTTTTTGTTAATGACCATTTCAGCATATTTCATGACTGGATATCTATTTATATCAAAGTCACGGAAATGGAATTTTGGTAATTTGTGGTAATCATCGGTGATATAAGTTTTAAACGGAATCATTCTTTCATATAAAGCGTATTTGATGGGGACACGCATATCCGGTTTAGAAATATCCACTCGATAATTTCCATCGTTATATTTCACCATAGAATGAATACATGATTCATCATGGAGAACAACATCAATTTTCTCGTATGAATAATTGAATAAATAATGAGCTTCAATAACCTCAAAACATTTATTTACGAGAGTTGCTGAATCGATGGTAATCTTATTGCCCATCTTCCAGTTTGGGTGTTTAAGTGCGTCACTTGGTGTCACGCTTACAAGTTGAGATCTATTTAAATTTCTAAATGAGCCTCCGCTCGCGGTGATAATAAGTTTCTCAACATTCTTATTATCAACATTTAGACATTTATCTAAAGCAACATGCTCAGAATCAATTGGATATAATGTTCCTTTGCCTTCTTTAAGAAGATTATTGATTAATTCTCCTCCCACTACTAAGGATTCTTTATTAGCGAGAGCAACTTTCATATTTAGTTCTAAAGCTTTGACTGTGGGTCTAAGTCCGACAAAACCCACAAGAGCGTTTTCAACCATGTCTGGATTGGCCTTTTCAATTAATTGAAGTAAGCCTTCATCTCCATGGAAGAAAGTAATATTTGGGTATCTTTTTTCATAAGATTTGGCTTTCTTGTTATCTTTGATACAGATGTATCTAACTTCAGGAAAAGCTTTAATCAAAAATGAAATGCATCTAGTTCTTTGTCCAACTGAGAAACCGATGAGTGAAAAGTGAGTGCGGTCTTTTTTAATGACATCCACACTTTGTTTTCCAATACTCCCTGAAATACCTAAGATAACAAGTTTCATAAATTAGAGTAACGGGGACTCCTGACCAGAGACCACACAAATAAAGATAGCCGCTGCGATGAAAGCAAAAATAAGAGAGTCAATGCGGTCGAGAACTCCACCATGACCTGGCATAATATTGCCAAAGTCTTTAATGTTATAAGTTCTCTTAAATGAAGAGAAGACAAAGTCTCCTAAGGTCGCAAATAATGGAGTGGCTAAGGAAATACCTAATATCCAATACCAATGTTGAATATCTAAGACTCCTTCAAGTATTGGAGTGTTACAAGCGGCTAAGATAAGTCCCAAAGCACTGCTAAGGATGAATGAAACAATAATTCCGCCCAAGAATCCTTCCCAGGTTTTCTTTGGAGAAATTCGTTCATTAATCTTATGCCTACCGAAGAAAACTCCAACAAAATAGGCTCCAATATCTGTCGCAAATGTCATAATAGTGACATAAACAATTAATAATGATGAACGAAAGTTCTCATAGACATTGAAATATGGGAAATCTGGAAGAGGTTGTCCGATTACATAATTATAATGCGCCATAATTGGATAATTTCTTAAGAATAAGGCGCATTGAAGTCCGAAAGACACCAACAAAGAAGCTGTAAAGATAAAGCATGCCTCAGATACTGTGGTGTTCTTATCCAATACAACGAATAAGAAAGACATGAATAAACAAATAAATAAAACGATAATTGAAAGATAAAGGGTTGGAAAAGAAGTCCAAAGCTTCCATTCAGAAGAAAGTGCGCTAGTGGTTAAAAGCATTCTTAAAATTGGCCAGAAAGTAATTAATAACATCAATACTGCAGAGGCAGTAGTCAACCATCCAGCGTGGCTTGGTTTCGCGCATTTAATAATCTCAAAGATAGCAATAATTCCGATGAATAAAACAGCAGCAACAAAGAACCAATCGCCTAAGATAAAAAGGGGAACAAAAATAACAATCGCCACTAATGCGGAGATGATACGAGTCTTAAGGGAGATTTTTGTTCCTTCGCTTAATTCATTTATTTCAAATGGTTGTTGTTCTTTATTATTCATCTTTTATTTCTCCAAACCGACGATCACGATGATAATATTCGTCAATCACATTTCTAAACTCTTCTTTGGTGAAGTCCGGCCACGGAGTCATCGGAAAAGCAAATTCCGCATATGCTAATTGCCATGGCATATAGTTTGAGGTTCTTTGTTCTCCTGATGTTCTCACCAAGAGATCGACAGGAGGAAGTCCTTTAGTATACAAATAATTTTCAAAGTTTAGTTCGTTGATATCATCAATATTCATCTTTCCATCTTGAACATCTTTGGCGAATAATTTCATGGCTCTCACCAATTCAGCTTTTCCACCATAATTAAGGCAGATATTAAAGATAAAGTTCTTTCCGTCTTTGGTTTGTTCAACTGCCTCATTGACCACTTTCTGTGTTTTTAGAGGTAGTTTTGTAATATCGCCAGAGACTCTAATTTGAGCCCCGTCTTTAATCATTCTCGATATTTCTTTTTTAAAGAAAATCTCTAAATATCTAAACAAATGGTTAATCTCATCTTTTGGGCGATTCCAATTTTCAGTGGAAAAAGCATATAAAGACATTACTTTAATATCTTGGGCTAAACATTCTTCATAAATGTCAGTGACACGATCACATCCAGCTTTATGGCCCATGTGACGTGGAAGACCACGCTTTTTAGCCCATCTTCCATTACCATCCATGATGAAGGCGACATGAATTAAAGAATTATTCTTTCCCATAGTAAAATTAGTATACACGATTAGCCGCACATATACATAATTAAATTTAGCAAGTTTATAAATAAAAGTGAGTTATTTAGATAAGAAAAAGACCAGCGAGGTTTTTGCTGGTCGTTGTTTTAGATTTCCATGATTTCCTTTTCTTTTTCAGAAACAATTTCATCGATGGTCTTAATGCTTTCATCGGTGACTTTTTGGACATCATCTTGGGCTCTCTTTTGATAATCCTCAGATAAGTCTTCATCTTCTTTGATTAAATCAATATAATCACGACGGACATTTCTAACCGCCACCTTGGTGTCTTCACCATATTTTCTAGCTTGTTTGGTGAGGTCTTTTCTTCTCTCCTCTGTAAGAGCAGGAATCATAAGACGGATTTGAAGACCTTCGTTGATTGGATTGATTCCAATATTCGAAGCGTTAATGGCAGTGACAATGGCTTTCACATCATCCTTGCTATAAGGTTTAATTAATAATTGTCTTGGTTCAGGAATAGAAACAGAAGCAATTTGATTAATTGGAGTTGGATAACCATAGTAATCCACTTCGATGCCACTTAAAAGCGCAGCGTTCGCTCTCCCAGTTCTTAAGGTCGAAAGATTGCTTTTTAAAACCTCAACGCTTTTTTGCATTTTCTCTTTTGCTTCAATTGCATAATCATCCATAATTTATTTTCCTTCCCTATGGCAAGTTGTGCCAAGATCTTCCCCGTTGACGACTCTTTTGAAATTATCAAGATCGGACATCGAGAAGACACGAATATCAATATTTGAATTTTTGATAAGTTCAACCGCGGTGATATCCATCACTTGGAGACCCATTTGAATTATTTTATCATAAGTGATTTCTTTTATAAACTTTGCATCTTGATACTTAGAGGGATCTTTATCATAGACACCTTCAACACCATTTTTTCCCATTAAGATAGCTTCACAGTCAAGCTCGAGAGCGCGCATCGTTGCCGCGGTATCAGTGGTAAAGAATGGTTTACCTGTTCCTCCAGCTAAAAATGTGACTTTTTGTGAATTTAAGGCTTGATTTGCAAGGCTTTTTTCGTATTTTTTCACGGTATTAGGGACATCTGATAAGGCAGAAAATACTTCGGTTTCAACCCCTAGATTATTTAAAAATGAAGCCAATATTGTGGCGTTAATAACAGTTCCAAGCATCCCCATATAATCCGCGGATTCTTGTTCGAGCCCAGCATCTTTAGCAAATTTTCCTCTCCAGATGTTGCCCGCTCCAACGACGATAGCAATTTGAATACCATCATCATGGAGTTCTTTAATCTTATTGGCTAAGACTTTTAAATACTCGATATCAAAGATTGATTCTTTATTATCGTTCTTTAAAGCCTCGCCACTTATCTTCAGCAAAATACGTTTATACATAAACATCACCTATATAAAAAGAAACACAAATAGTGTTCCTTTTCAAGTATTATTATTTAATTTGACTCATGACTTCACTAGCGAAATCATCTTGTCTCTTTTCGATACCTTCACCAACTTGGTAACGGACAAAGCGTAAAAGCTTGTTACCTTTGTTCTTTAAGATTTGACCAACAGTTTGGCTATCATCCATTAAGAAGGCTTGATCTTCTAAGGTCATCTCAGCAAAAGTCTTTTTGACTTTACCATCGAGAATCTTATCAAGAACATCGGCTGGTTTGTTTTGAAGTTTAGGATCGTTCTTAGCAGCGGCTAATTGAACTTCCTTTTCGTGAGATAAGACATCGGCTGGGATGTCACTTTCATAGGCATAACTTGGGTTGTTAGCAGCAATGTGCATAGCAAGTTGTTTGCCAAGTTCAGCATCCTCTTTTTCAAGAAGAAGAGCGACAGAAATTTTACCACCCATATGGATATAGGAAGCTAAGCCTTGTCCTTCTTCTTTCTTTAAGACGATGAAACGACGGATATCGAATTTTTCGCCCATCTTGACGGTGGCGTCAGCAATTAAGCTTTCGGAAGAATTCTTGAGTTCTTCAACAGTGCTAAGATTTTCATCTAAGACTTTTTGAGCAAGAGCTTCCACTAATTCTTTGAAAGCATCACCCTTTGCAACGAAGTCAGTTTCGCAGTTGACTTCAATAACGACGACTCTGCTACCGCATTTGCATGTTTTGACTAAGGATAAGCCTTCGGCAGCGATACGAGAAGCTTTCTTCGCGGCTTTGGCTAAACCTTTTTCTCTGAGCCAATCACCGGCTTTATCTAAATCGCAATCATTGTTCAAAAGAGCAGCTTTGCAATCCATGAGACCAGCACCGGTACGGTCACGTAATACTTTGATTAAATCGATTAATGAATCGGCCATAATTTTTCTCCTAACAATTTATTTTAAATTGAATAATTCTTTTAAATCAATCGCTTTCCCATGACGGATTACGGAGATTATATTAAGAATATAACACACGATTCCGAGAGGCATGACCCCGAATATAACATCAAGTACCACAGTTAGAACGTGTTTATTTGGAATGTCTCTAACAAACATATAGACAATCCAGAAGAGGTGAGTAAGAGGGATACACGCAAAGATGATTTGAACAGCCTTTGGTAAGCCCTCTAACCAGTTGATATATTTCATTATTCAGCTTTTGCTTCTTCAGCAGCTGGAGCTTCTTCTGTTTTTGGAGCTTCTTCGGCTTTTGGAGCTTCTTCGGCTTTTGGTTTACGAGGTGCTCTTGGTTTACGAGCTTTTTGACCTTCTTCAGAATTCTCTAAGGCCGCACGAGCAGCGTTTCTGGCTGCTTGTTCTTTTTCATAAGCTTCTTGACGGGCCGCTCTTTCCGCTCTGATTTTCGCTAATTTTTCAGCGTTTTCTTTGTCGGTTTGACGGATGACGTCTTTCATGGTGACAGCTTCGCCTTCATCTTTGACGTGGGCGACAACGGTAACACCAGATTTGCTTTCGACGATGGCATCAGCTAAGACAGCGAGTAATAAAGCAACGCTTCTAACCGCATCATCATTGGCAGGAATGACATAGTCAACCGTGTCAGGATCACAGTTGGTATCAACGATACCGAAGACTGGGATGCGTAATTTTCTAGCTTCCGCGACCGCGTTATGTTCGGCGTGTGGATCGACAACGACGACGGCGTTAGGAACTTTTCTCATTTCCTTAATACCTTCGAGGTTTTTTGCTAATTTTTCTTTTTCTTTTCTGAGTTGAGCAGCTTCTTGTTTAGGTAAGAGGTCTAATTCGCCTTCTTCATCTCTTCTTTCAAGTTCTTTAAGGTATCTAATACGACCTTGGATGGTTTTGAAGTTGGTGAGAGTTCCACCTAACCAAC
>CAJOQN010000085.1 GCA_905236535.1 uncultured Bacilli bacterium | reverse complement strand
ATCACCAAGGATTTCGACTGGTCTGAATCCGAGAACAACAAGCTTCTCTTCGAGATGACCGCGAAATATGGCACTCCATACTTCTCCAACTACATCAACTCCGATATGGAACCAAGCGATGTCAGAAGTATGTGCTGCCGCTTAAGACTTGACTTAAGAGAACTTAGAAAGAAATCTGGTGGTTTCTTCGGTTCTGGTGAATCCACTGGTTCGGTCGGTGTTGTCACCCTTAATATGCCAAGAATTGCCTATCTTTCTGAAAACGAAGAAGATTTCTATCTCCGCTTGACCAGATTGATGGACATCTCCGCTCGTTCACTTAAAGTGAAGAGAACCTTCATCACCAAACTCTTAGATGCTGGTTTATATCCATATACCAAGCGTTATCTTGGAACCTTCAACAACCACTTCTCCACCATCGGATTAGTTGGTATGAACGAAGCTTGCTTAAACGCTAGATGGTTAAAGAAAGATTTGACCACTCCTGAAGCTCAGCAATTCGCTCAAAACGTTCTTAACTTCATGAGAAACAAACTCTCTGATTATCAAGAACAATATGGTGACTTATATAACTTAGAAGCCACCCCAGCGGAATCCACAGCCTATCGTTTAGCCAAACACGATAAAGAAAAATATCCAGATATCATCACTGCAAGTGATAATGAAGAAGCCCCATATTACACCAACTCTTCACACTTACCAGTGGGCTATACCGAAGACATCTTCAAAGCTCTTGATATCCAAGATAATCTTCAAACCCTTTATACCTCTGGCACGGTCTTCCACTGCTTCCTTGGCCAAAAACTTCCAAGTTGGCAATCTTGTATGAACCTTGTTAGAAAGATCGCGGAAAATTATCGTTTACCATATTACACCATGTCTCCAACTTATAGTGTGTGTCGTCACCATGGTTACATTACTGGTGAAGTCTATTCTTGTCCACACTGTGGAGAACCAACGGAAGTCTATTCTAGAATTACCGGTTATTATCGTCCAGTTAAAAACTGGAATGTCGGTAAGACTCAAGAATTCATGGATAGAAGAGTCTATGATCCAGAGCATAGCGTCATGACTCACGACGCTCATCAAGAATGCGCTTGCGAGGAAGCTAAAGCTCCTGTTGTTGATCATTTAATGCTCTTCACCACTAAGACTTGCCCAAACTGCAAGATGGTGAAAATGATGTTCCAAAAAGAAAACATCACTGATGTTGAAATCATCGACGCCGAAGAAAATGTTGATTTAACCGTTTCCTTAGGCGTCACCAGAGCACCAACTCTCTTGGTTCCTAATAGCGAAGGATTTGATGCTTACACTAATGCCTCGGAAATCAAAGGCTGGATTGAAGCCAATAAATAATTATGAAACAATACGATGCCATAGTTATTGGTGGCGGTCCTGCTGGAATGTCCGCAGCGTTAAACCTTAAAAGAATGGGGAAATCAGTCCTCATTCTTGAAAAGGAAGCGTTCGGGGGACAAATCGCCACTTCTCCACGAGTGGAGAATATTCCGGGATATAAAGAGATCAGTGGCCTCGACTTCTCCAATCTCTTCTTCGAACAAATCACCGACTTAGGGGTAGACTTCGATTTAGAAGAAGTGAAGAAAGTCGAAAAAGAAGGTGACTTATTTAAAGTCATCTCCGACTATCACACTTATGAAAGTAAAGTCGTAATCATCGCGGCAGGAGTTACTCATCGACATATGGGTATCGCTCGCGAAGAAGAGATGGTCGGACACGGAGTCTCTTATTGTGCAGTTTGTGATGGCGCCTTCTATAAAGGTCAAGATGTCGCGGTTATCGGAGATGCGAATAGCGCGCTTCAATACGCCTTAAACCTCACAAATTACTGTCATAAAGTTTATCTTTGCATGCTCTTTGACCGTTTCTTCGCCGACAAGATTCTCGTCGATAGAGTCTTAGAAAACGATAAAATCGTTGTCACTAAAGAAATCTCACTCACCGAGCTTCTCGGAGAGAAAGAACTCACTGGTCTTAACTTCAAAAACACCAAGACTAATGAAGTGGTCCACTTCGACTGCAAAGCGGTCTTCATCGCTATTGGTCAAATTCCTCATAATGATAATTACTCAAATCTTGTTAAGCTTGAAAAGGGTTATATCGTTGTCGATGAAATGATGAGAACAGAAATCCCTGGTTTATATGCGATTGGGGATTGCACAAAAAAAGCCTACCGTCAGGTAAGCACGGCAGTCAGCGATGGTCTTATCGCTGCGGTCAACGCCTCGAATTATCTCGATCAAAAGAATTAATATCCTCTCAAGGATACATCTAAAATATCATTCTTTAATTCATTAACGAATTCTAAAGCAATGTCATAAGGGACTTCTCGAAGTCCTTTTTTGATGCAGGTTCCGTGATCTGTGAATTTTTGAAGACGATATTTCTTCGCTCCTTTAATCATCTCTTTGATATTTTTGATATCATCAAGAGTGTGATAGGCGTTCACTAAAGTGGTTCTAAATTCATAATCGAGACCACTATTCATAATTATTTCTATGCTCTCTTTAATATTATCTAAATCGACATTTCTTCCCGCTGTAAGAGCGTATTTTTGATAGGAGTTTTTAATATCCATAGCGATATAATCGACAAGATTTTCATCGATAATCGTTTTTAAAACATTTGGGTTAGTTCCATTGGTGTCTAACTTAATAATGTATCCAAGTTCTCGTAAATCTTTTAAAAGGGATAAAAGTTCAGGCATTAAAGTCGGTTCACCACCAGTGACCACCACCGCATCGATTAATCCTTTGCGATTTTTCAAATATTCCATCGCCTCTTTGAGGGGATAATCAGGAGTGCTATTGGGTTTTAAAACAATATCAGAGTTATGGCAAAACGGGCAACACATATTGCAACCACCAAAAAACATGACCGCAGCGACTTTATCGTCGTAGTCGAGAAGAGAAAATTTTTCAAATCCTTTTAAATGCATCATATTTTTTTATTTGGTCAATTTGAGCAATTTTTGAAGTGGTTTTTACCTACAAATTTAAGTCTTTTTTTAACCCATTTTTATAATAGGCTAGTTATCGTTGTCAAAACATACGAAACAAGGAATAAAATAGCGATAACCACGACGGGAATTTTGATTTCTTTTGTTCTTCTAGCAAAGAGCATCATCACAATATAGGCGATTAATCCCACACCGATACCGTTAGAGATGGAATATGTGAGAATTGAGAAGATAATTCCAATAAAGCATGTAAAACAGGCGATTAAGTCTTCTTTATTCACACTGATAACAGCATTGACCACGATGATGGTGCCAACCGAGACTAAAGCTGCGGCGGTCACACTCCCAGAAGTAAAGACAGAGAATACGGGATAAATAAAAGCGCTTAATAAGAATAATAATGAGGTTATCACCGCACTTAAACCGGTCTTTGCTCCTAAAGACACTGCGACATTGCTTTCGGCAAAGGAGGTGACGGTTGATGTTCCTAAAGGTGCGCAGATAAGAGCACCAGTTGCGTCAGCGATGACGGCCTTATTATAATTTTGCATCTTTCCATTTTCATCGATTAAACCCGTCTTTTCACCAATTGCAATTAAGGTTGCTGTGGTATCAAAGAGGTTGACAAACATCAGTGAGAAGATAGCGATATAAGTAATTGGCTTAGTGAAAATATAACCAATATCTTTTCCAAGTTCAGCGAGGGAATAAGGATCTCCACTATTAGAGGTAAAGACACCATATAGGAAAACATCTTGAATGCCTTGAACTCCAAACATCGCTCCATCTTTCCAAGGAACGATTGGGAGATTGCTAACGACCACATTATCAATTAAGTCATAATTGGCAAAGGAATAAACCCATCCGACATTATCGACATGGACCAAAGAATTAAAATGAATCATTAATGATGAGGTGATAACGCCCGCGATAGCGGCAAAGACAATCGAAATTGGAATAGCCATGGAAGATATCCATTTTCTCTCTGAGAAAGTTAATCCCATACATAGGATTACCGAGACAAAGGCAATGAGCATCGCAGGATCGCTGAAACTACCAAAGGTCACGAATGTGGATGGAGAAGAAACGATTAATCCAGATCCTTTAAGACCCACAAAGGTGATAAAGCCCCCTAGGGCCATCGAAATCATGCACCTAAGGTCTTTGGGTATTGATTCAATAATTATCTTTCTAATCGGCGTTAAAGAGAAAACAAAGAACAATAATCCTCCCACGGTGAGAAGAATCATCTTTTGATGCCAAGAAAACATATCTCCTGGAAGAGTGTAAGCGATATAAGCATTCAAACCCATACCCGCGGAAAGAGTGATTGGATAATTCGCCACTGTACCCATGATAAAGGTCACAATAAAGGAAACAATCGCCGTAATCGCAAAAACACCCGCTCTATTCATTCCCATATTGGAAAGGATATTCGCATTGATTGGAAGGATATAACACATCGCCACAAAAGTGACGAGTCCTCCAATTATTTCATTCTTTAGACTTGCTTGTTTTTCATTTAAGTGAAAAATCTTGTTTAATATCTTCATTTTATTCTCCCTAAAAGATTATATATCAAGATAAGAGCAAATAAAAGGAGCCGTTAATCGGCTCCAATTATTGAGATTACATTCGTTTTATTTATGGCACTTCCAATGGTTAAATTGCTGCTCATATAAACGAATTGTTTTTATATTAAAGTGATTTCACTAGACATGACATTATCAGAGATAGCCTTCTTAGCGAGGTAGTCGTTGATGACGTGAGAGTAACTCACTTTATATTGTTCCACCGCTTGAATGATATTGCTATCAGTGGCTTCTCTTTCGTGGTTTATAAGTGTCGCGTCTAAGTTGATTTGAATGGTGATACCAACGGAGATATTTAAGCTTGCTTTAAGACCTGTTAATTCGTTCGTAGTCAAATCATCATAGACGGTGAGATTAAGTCCGGTGAGAGATTCACTATTGGTTAAAGCTCCAATATCGATATCGAAATAGAAATAGCTTTCTTTTTCATTATAGATGAAGGATTTAAGAATCTTCTCGTATGGGATTTGATAATCATCACTTCCAGTCGCAGCTTTGGTGATCTCGTTCATGATGAGATCTTTTAAAGAGAGGATGTCTCGACACATGATATCAACGATGTTATCGAAGAAGTAGTCAACATCACAAACTTTCACTAAAGTGTAGGTCTTATGAGAGATACTATACCAATGTTCTCTCACGGTTTCGGTTCTCTTGATATAGATGGTATTATCTTCGTAATAGATAGAAGCTTTTCTATTATCCGCGGAATAATAAGTATCGTTACCATTAATTAATCCGACAGTAGGAATGTCTTTGAGTTCAAAGGCGGCGGTCACTTTAGAGTGATCATTTCTCACTTTGACATCGAGAGGAATATCTTTATCAAAGGAGATGCCTAAGACTGTGAATTTCACTTGCGCATTGGCGTCAAAATGCCAGTAATTATATTTGGAAGAATTAATACCGAGTTCTAAAAGAACTTTGATATCAGAGAAATCCATGTATTCCTTTTGAGGATTGAGTCTGCTTGATTCAAGACTTGGATCAAATTCTTTTAAATAGATATTCGCACTGATGGTGTTACCTCCGATGGTGAGGTTAGAAATGTTGAGGCTAGAAACCTTATCTTGAGTGAAATGGATTTCGGTGTGGAAGGTGGTATCACGTAAACCCACTAAAGCGAGGTTGATGTCCACTCCAAGACATCCATCATCTGCGGATAGATTGCTGATGATATGTTGATCAAGAAGTAAACCGATATCTTTGTTTTGGATGATGTCCATCAAAGGAATATTATCGACGTCTCCTAAGATGTTCTTAAGAATTTCGAAGAAGTGTTCATCAGGATTAGTGACGATTTCTTTGACTAAATCAAAGAGTTCTAATAATGTGTTGGTGTTGAACTTTCCATTAAGCGTGTTGTTATATGAGAAGATAATGTTATCTTGAGAACGCATATCCGCTTTGATATTGTGTCGATATTGATCTCTATCGATGATGTCTAATTCTCCATAACCAAAGAGTTCAGAGACATTGAATTGAAGTCCACCATTGATGGTGACATCTTCTTTTGAATCATCTTCACTTTCAATTAAAGCATCAAATTCAATACGATATTCATTATCATCAATTAATTCCGCAATCGCGTTAACAAGTGGTAAAGCTGGTTCTAAAGCCACGAATTCGCTTTCAATAACAGTGTAAGGACGATATTCATCGACGATGGTTAAAACAACATCAGCTTCAAAATCTTTAATTCTTAAATTATTGATGGATAAGGATTGTAGAGTTTGATCATCGAATTTTAAAGTCACCGAGAAATCACTAACATTTTCTAATCCCATTTCGCTTGGCATTAAATTAATTCCTAATTCCTCACTAGTGAGAGTGATGCTGCCCAAGGCTTTTTCGGCATCATTAACGATATTAATAATCTTTTCGGTATCAATTGTGGAGGTCAAATCGTTAAGGGTTTCCGAAATCTTTTCATCACCGATAAGGGTCATGACCCATTCGAGCATCGCGGAGATGGATTCAGTTTGAATAGAAACTTTGACATCGTGATAACCGACATAGATGGCTTTGTTTTGATAGGCTCCCACCACTTCATGAAGACGATTATTCTCACTGATTCCGCCTCTTAAAGAGATGGCTTTATTATCTAAATCATAAGAGAAATCGATATCCGCTTCGATAAATGAATCAGAAGTTTCCACTTCATCTTCATCTTTTGTGTATTTATCTAAATCTAAGGCGATATTAAAGGTTTGTTGTCTCTTTTTTGTTAATTGATAGACATCTTGATAGATGGTGAAGAATGGAGCGAAGTCTTGGTAATCACTCGCGTGTTCCCCGAAAGCGGGGTTATAAACTTCAACGAATTCTTTTCGATCTAATTTGATATCAATCTTATTGAATATTGTGGTTTTAAAGGCAAATGTATCGGTGCGAATCCCGGTGAATTCATAATCGTCATTCGTCGTGATATAAAGCATGATGTTGTTATCTAAATCAAGTCTTTCCGAGAGATTAAAGGTGAAGAAATAACCATTTCCATTAAATTCTTTGACGGGATCAGGCATCGCTAAAATCTCATCTTCTAACACTCCCATATCCAAATTGGATAATTCGATAGGCATATCAAAAGAAACACCTAAACTTGGAAGCATATCAACGAAGTCCTTCAAAGAGTCTGTCGATAACTTAAAGTAGTTTTGATTGTAATCAAAATAAAGATTGCTATCAACATAGGCAAGAGAGGCATTGATGTTATTTCCATCAAGATTGAGTTTCATATCTCCACTTAACGAGATATTGCTTGGATCAGAGGCATTACCTTTTCCATCAAAATTTAAACGGATGATTCCTCCATAATCTAATGAGATATCGATATCAGCTTTGACATCGAAATAAGAAATGCTTCCTAAAGAATTAAGAAGTTTTTCTTGAGGGGTTTCGGGAACCTCAACAATGATTTCTTCTTTGTTTTTAGTAGGGGCTTTATATTGAGAGAAAAAAGCGATCCCAAAAGCCATTCCTGCTAAAGAGACGGATATAATTGAACCTTTAATAAAACCATGCATAATTATTATTCTCCTTCGTAATTGGAATCTTCATTTAATTCCGGAATTGTAATTGTTTTATCGTATGTGTAGACATCTTGAATTGTGGCGTTTGAGGTATGTTTTCCAAACATTTGGACATCATAACTTTCAGTTACATTGGTGCTTAATAGATTTAAATCTAAATCAAGATGGAAATCGAGATGAACACTATGGAAGACCGGGTCTTTCTTTAGCCCCGAAGTCATCGACATCTGCTTGACATATCTCACGACCCCGAGAGTGGGATTTAAATCGATAGAGCAGAGATAATTCCCATCATCATCTTTTGATACCTCATAT
>CAJOQN010000084.1 GCA_905236535.1 uncultured Bacilli bacterium | reverse complement strand
TTGATATCTTAGGTAGAAGAGTTCATGGCTCTGCCATGTTCACCCGTGGACAAACCCAAGTTATTTCAATCACCACCCTTGGTCCATTAAGCGAAGTCCAAATTATTGATAATTTGACTGATGAAGAAAGCAAGAGATGGATGCACCATTACAACTTCCCACCATATTCCGTTGGTGAAGTTGGAAGAATGGGTTCCCCAGGTCGTCGTGAAATTGGTCACGGGGCTTTAGGCGAAAGAGCTCTCTCTTATGTCATCCCAAGCGAAGAAGAATTCCCATACACCATCCGTACCGTCGCTGAAGTTGTCGAATCGAATGGTTCCTCATCTCAAGCCTCAATCTGTGCCTCTTGTATGTCCTTGATGGCTGCTGGCGTTCCACTCAAAGCGATGGTCAGCGGTATCGCTATGGGTCTTATCACAAGTGGACCACTCGATGGCAAACATCCATATACCATCCTTACCGATATTCAAGGCTTAGAAGATCACTTCGGTGATATGGACTTCAAAGTCGCTGGTACTGAAAAAGGGATCACTGCCCTTCAAATGGATATCAAAATTAAAGGTGTCACTAGAGATGTCTTAAAAGAAGCTTTAGCACAAGCTAATGTCGCTCGCGCTCAAATTAGAGAAGTGATGAAAGGCGCAATTAGTGAACCTCGTCCAGATGTTTCTAAATACGCTCCTAAAATGGAAACTTTCTATATTGATCCAGATAAGATTAGAGAAGTTATCGGGACTGGTGGAAAAGTCATCAATGATATCATTGCCAAGAACGACAATGTCAAAATTGACATTGAAGATGATGGCAGAGTCACTATCTATCATATGGATAGAGAAGTCATCAACCGCACTAAAGACATCATCTTAGGCATCGTTAGAGAAGCGAAGATTGGTGAAGAATTCGTCGGTGAAGTCACCAGAGTAGAAGACTATGGAGCCTTCGTCCGCTTATTCGGAAATGTTGAAGGTTTATGCCATGTCTCTCGCCTTGGTTGGGGTTATATCTCCAAGGCCAGTGATGTCATCAAAGTCGGTGACTCCTTAAAAGTCAGAGTTATTGAAATCGATGATAAAGGAAAGGTTAAAGTTTCTCACCGTGAGTTCGAAGAAAAGACGGAAGAAGATGTGAACGCTCCTCGCCCCCGAATGGAACATCAAGCCCGTCCTGACAAATCTATCAAAGGACCTCGCAAATTTAAAAAATAATGAATATCGGCGTTAATCGCCGATATTTTTTCCCCATCTTTTCTTAATTCAATTATAATTATATTAATAGGAGATTTTTGTCTCATGAAACAATTACGACTTCATATTTATATTGTTTTAGGTTTCTTTTTAGTGACCTTTATTTTAGGATCATTTTTCGATGAGGCCGTCAGCCAAGCTATTTATTCAAACAAAAATACTTTTGGCTTAATCATCTCGGTCATCGGGACACTTCCAGGATATGGGATGTTCGCATTGATGGGAGGAGGATTCCTCGCTCTTGGCTTACGAAAAGACGCTAAAGTATGGCTTAAAGTCTTGTTTATTATTTTAGGGGTAGGTCTAACTTTGTTAGGAGTTTATTTCTCTGGTCGAGAATTTTTTGGGGATAACGGTTTTTATTGGCTTGGTGTTCCTACTTTCGTCGGCTATTTCATCGCTCTTCCAGTGATGGGCGGATTAGGATTTCTTGGATATTGGATTGTTTTTAAATCTAATAAAGAATTCCTTTGGTTATTGTTCACCATTTTAGCCGTTGCAGTCTTTATGTCTTTGGTTCCAGGTGTGACGATGCTTAAATCCATTTTCCATCGTCCAAGATTCCGTTCCTTAGGTGGGGAAGTGGAATTCCATTCTTGGTGGGAACCATGCACGAATTATAAATTATTAATGGAACACACCGGTTTAGCTAATGAAGAATTTAAATCCTTCCCAAGCGGACACGCGGGAGCAGCTGCCGTCTTTATGTTTGCAAGCTTAATTCCATTAATTGATGAAAAATATCAAAAATTACAACTCCCAATCTTCTATGGTGGTTTAGCGTGGGTCTTACTCGTCGCCTTTGCACGTATTTTAGTGGGAGCTCATTTCTTAAGCGATGTCTCAATGGGAGCGATTCTCACACTAATCTGCTTACTTATCGCGAACGAAGTGTTGATACATTTAAAACAATTTAAAGAAGTAAAAGAAGATTCAATCGAAAAATAATTATAGAGCAATCCTTGTGATTGCTTTTTTATTTTGAAAAAACTTAACAACAAAAATTATACAAAGTATAATAAAAATATGAAATATGACGTTTTGATTATTGGCGCGGGCGCCGTCGGTTCTTTTATCGCCCGCAATTTATCTCGTTATGAGATTAATGTCGCTCTTTTAGATAAAGAGAATGATGTTGGAAACGTTACCTCAATGGCCAATAGTGCAATTATCCATTCTGGTTATGATCCAGTTCCTGGAACAAATAAAGCCAAATTCAATGTTTTAGGAAATAAAATGTATGATCAAATCGCTGATGAATTAGATGTTCCATTTGAAAGAATTGGTTCTTTAACCGTCGCTTTAAACGATGCACAAATGGAGGTCTTAAAAGATTTAGCCAAAAGAAGTGCGGCCAATGGGGTTATGGTTCAACTTCTCCAAAGAGAAGAAGTCTTAAAAATTGAACCAAACATCAATCCGGAAGTAAAAGGCGCTTTGTTTGCTCCGACCGCCGGGATTATTGATCCATTCTCTTTAGTGGTTCACGTCGCAGAAAACGCTGTCGATAATGGTGTTAACCTATTCTTAAACGAAGAAGTCGTTGATATTAAAAAGGAAAATGATGGCTTTAAGGTCTACACAAAACGTGGTGATATCTTTGAGAGCAAAGTAGTTATTAACGCCGCCGGATTATATAGCGCTAAAATCGCCAAAATGGTGGGAGATATCGATTGGGATATCACTCCTCGCAAGGGCGAATATTTCGTTTTGGATCATTATCAAAAAGGTTTGGTCAATCATACATTGTTCCCTCTTCCAAGCGAGAAGGGGAAAGGTGTTTTAGTGACCTTTACCACCAGTGGAGATTATCTTGTTGGTCCATCCAGTGAGCCTAATGATGACGCTGATGATTTAAGCACTGATTCTATGACCTTAGCTAATGTAAGAGCTCAAGCCTTAGATTTAGTTCCTTCTATTCCTTTTTATCGTGCAATTAGAGCTTTCTCTGGCAATAGAGCAACCGGCACAAAACATGACTTTATTATTGAGACCAGCAGTGCCTCTGATCACTTCATTAACCTTGGTGGAATTGAATCTCCTGGCCTCGTTTCCTCTCCTGCTTTAGCGGAATATGTGGTCGATGAATTTGTGAAAAAAGTCCTTGTTTTGCGTGAAAAAGCTTCATATAACCCAAGAATTAGAAGATATCCTCGTTTAAAGGAGATGTCCTTAGAGGAGAGAAATAAACTCATCAAAGAGAACCCAGATTTTGGAAAGATTGTTTGTTTCTGCGAACAAGTTTCTCTCGGTGAAGTGAAGGATACTTTAGCAAGAAGCGTCCCTCCAAGAAGCATCAAAGCGATGAAGAAGAGAGTGAGAGCTGGATATGGCAAATGTCAAGGTGGTTTCTGCCAACCTAACATCCTTGCCATTTTAGCGAAACACTATGGGTTAGATTGGACTGATATCGATTACGATGAGAGTAACACTAACATCCTCGTTGAAGATGTCAAAAGGAGTCATCATGAATAAAGTCGATTTATTAATTATTGGTGGTGGTTCCGCAGGGATGGCCGCTGCTATTCAAGCATATGATGAAGGGGTGAGAGACATCTTAATTTTAGAAAAAGATGGACAACTCGGAGGCATCTTAAATCAATGTATTCATAACGGTTTTGGTCTCACCGAATTTAAAGAAGAATTAAGCGGTCCAGAATATCTTGCTCGCTTTGTCAAACAAGTCAAAGATAGAGGAATTAACTTTAAACTACATAGCTATGTAACAAACATTACACCTGACAAAGTTGTGACCTACACCAACGAAGTTGATGGAATGGTGGAAGTTAAGGCCAAAGCTATTGTTGTGGCGACTGGATGCTATGAAAGAAGCGCAGGAGCGATTCAAGTTCCAGGCGATCGTCCAAAAGGAGTTATCACCGCGGGAACCGCTCAAAAATATTTGAATATTCACGGTTATCTCGTCGGTAAACGTATCGTCATTTTAGGGAGTGGTGATATCGGTTTAATTATGGCGAGACGTTTGACTCTTGAAGGAGCAAAAGTGCTCTGTGTCGCAGAACTTATGCCATATTCCAACGGCCTTCAAAGAAATATTTCTCAATGTTTAGATGATTTTAATATTCCTTTATATCTTTCTCACTCCGTTTCAAAAGTCGTGGGGAAAGAAAGATTAGAAAAAGTCATCATCTCAAAAGTTGATGAAAATAAGAAATTCATTCCAGGAAGTGAAATTGAATTTGATTGTGATACTTTAATCCTTTCGGTTGGATTGATTCCTTATGTTTCTCTTTTAGAGAACATAAAATGTCCAATTTCTTCCACGAAAGGGGCGATTGTCACCGACAACATGGAAACTTTAATCGATGGAATCTTTACCTGTGGTAATTGTCTCCATGTTCACGATGTCGTTGATTTTGTTTCTGATGAAGGAAGAAATGCGGGTCACGGGGCCGCGATGTATCTAAACAATTTAGATGATCGCTCTCATAAAATCGAAGTCCATCAATCAAGAGAAATCGGATATGTGGTTCCACAGATGGTGAGAACTCCGGTCAATGAAGATGTGACTTTTAAATTCAGAGTTAAAGAAGTTATAAAAAATGCTTCAATCATCGTAAAAGTGGGGGAAGAAATTATTTCTAAGACCTTCAAAGTGGCAATGATTCCCTCTGAAATGGTGATGGTAAAAGTCAAAAAAGAAAAATTAGAGAATTTATCTTCTCCTATTGAGATAGAAATTGAGAGGAAATAATATGAGAGAATTTGTTTGTATTGTTTGCCCTAGAGGTTGCCATTTAACCGTTGATGATAATAATAATGTGACCGGTAATTTTTGTCCACGCGGAAAAGAATATGCGCTTAACGAAGTAACATATCCTAAAAGGATAGTGACCAGCACTGTCGCCTTAAAAAATCGCGAAAACGAAGTTGTTTCTATTCGCACTGATAAAGCGATAGGGAAGGAAAAAATGTTTGATGTTATCAAACTCATCAATTCTTTAGAAGTCAACGCTCCTTGCCATATCGGCGATGTTCTCGTTTCTAATTGTTTAGGGACAGATGTGAACATTATTATCACAAAAGATATTGATTAGTTTTATTTTGGAATAAAACACGCTATAATATTTTTAATCTATTTTCATAGTCAATTTTAGAGGTTTATTAATGTCTGAGAATATTAAGATTTTCGCTTTAGGCGGTCTCGATGAAGAAGGCCGTGATTGTTATGTCGTTGATATTAATGACGATATTTTTGTTCTCGACTGCGGGATGGCTTTGCCCGACAAAACAATTCCGGGCATCGATTCCTTGCTTCCTAACTTTTCGTATTTAATCGAAAACAAAAATAGAATTAAAGCCTATATCATAACCCATGGTCATGACGAAGTCATGGGAGCTTTAAAATACTTCTATAATATGGCACCTGCTCCTATTTATTGCACGAAGACGACCGCGGATTATTTGGTCTATGAAGCCAAGATTTCTAAAATTAAAGCGGATTTCGAATTCGAAATCGTAAATGCTTCGGACACGAAAATTATCGCTCACCGCAAAGTGAGATTCTTCCAGACCTGTCATAATATGTCTTACTCCTTTGGAGTGGCCATTTCAACAGATCGCGGAAATATCGTTTATTCTAGTGACTATATCATCGATTACACGGTCAAAGATGAACAACACACCTTTGATATGAAAAAGCTTTCGGAGATTGCAGAAGATGATACTTTCTTATTGCTCAGTGAATCAAAGTGTGCGAATCTTGATGGTTACTGCGCTCCTCACCATCGTGTCGTTCCAAAAATTGAACATTATTTTGACGACAATAAGAGAATATTCTTCTCTTGTTTCTGGGAAAATGCTTTTAGAATCAATGAATTATTTTCCTTAGCCAAAAATCACAAAAAGAAAGTTTATTATTACGATAAATATACCAAAGAGATGATGGACTTCTTGGCTGGTGACTCCGACGCTGTCGATACTCAAGGAGTGGAAATCGTCGCTGATGAGAACCTTTTAAGAGTGGCACCAGAAGACCTTGTCATTTTGATGTTAGGCCACGATGAAAAAATATATGAAGATATGCTATCTCTATATAATAGAGATAATCCTGATAGACGTATCATTCTAAACAAAGATGACATCTTTATCATCGGAGCCATTCCAACTGAGATTTATGAAGTGACCGCTACTCGTTGCATCGATTTCTTATATCGCTCTGGGTGCCAAGTTGTGTGGCTTAAAAGAAAAAATATCCCAGCGATGCACGCGAGAAAAGATGATATTAAATATCTCTTATCTTTGCTTCGTCCTAAATATTATTTCCCCGTCCGTGGAAGTTACACCAACCTCATTGAAAACGCCAAATTAGCGGTTGATATGGGTGTTGGTCTCAACCATATGAATGTCTTCATCTTTGATAATGGTATGCAAGCGGTTTTTGATGATCGTCCTCGTCCAACCATTATTTCTGATCTTGATAGCGGGATTAATGTCACTCCAATTCTAGTCGATGGGGCGGGTATTTCTCACTTCGGAAGCGAAGTTATCGAAGACCGTTTAAAACTCGGTATTGATGGGGTGGCTATCATCTGTGCGACGGTCTCAAAAGCTGAGAAAAAGATTATCGCGGGCCCTGATTGCCAGATGCGTGGATTTGTTTATGTTAAAGAGGCCGAACCTCTCCTTAAGAGCATCACCCAAATCTATCTCGAAGAAGTGAATAAAGCTCTCTTAGAAAGAAACGATCTTCGAGAATGTGAGAATTTAATTAAAGAGCGAGTAAAACGATATATTAAAAGGGAAAACGGACGAGATCCACTGATCATCGTCTCGATTATTGAAGCAGATTAAGAATAAAGTCTTTGGCTTTATTCTTTTTTTTATTTTGACTACCTATCTCATACGCGTGTATAATATATATACTATGGCAAAAGAGAAGAAAAAATTCGTTCCCAAGAAAAAATATTTCACCTATTTTGGTGGAATTGCTTTATGTCTTCTCTCTATCATTCTCATTGTTAATATCGGGGTTGTTTCACGCCTCTTAACTTTTGTCCCTTTAGCCCTGTTTGGAATTGTTCAATATGTCTTTTATGGGCTTTTATATGCGGAAGGAATCTATCTTTTATTTAAAGAAAAATCAATTAAGATTTCTTATAGGATTGTCGTCGTTGGTTTAGTGATTACCATCTTTGCTTTATTAGTCTTGTCAACCTTAATCGATGGTTGCCCAAATTTGATGCTTAACGCCTCAAGTAAAGAAGGTGGAAATCCAGGATTTTGGGCTTCATATAAGGCCTTATTTAGCACGAATAATTATCTAACTGTTAAAACAGTTAATGTTTTTAGAATCCAAGTTTCAGAAACTGAGACTTATGGTTTTGGTGGTGGCCTTTTAGGATATTTCATCACCGGATTGATGAATCAATTTGTGGGAGTTGTTGGCTCATACATCATTTGTATCATCGCTCTTTTGCTTGGTCTTGGTTTCATCCTTCTCCCATTCATCCTCAAGATGGTCAGAAAGCAAATGCAAAGCCAAGGTGTTCAATCTAAAACCAAAGAAAAAAAGAAAGGATTTTTTACTTCTTTATTTAAAGAAAAGGAAGAGAAAAAGCCTTCTTATAATGATGGCAATGTCGAGATTAGTTCAAACTTTTCTTCTATTGAAGAAAAACCATCAACACCTGTCCTTGAAACATCCCCTCAAAGAGAAAATATTTATTTAGAGAGTCAACCTTTTTATCAAGCCACGGGAAACGGACAATTTGTCCTTGCTAAATTCCATGCCTCTTATGACATGGATGAAAGACCTTCTCAAATTGCCCCTCAACCCCAACAAGTCGCTCCTCAAGAACCTCTTAGACCCATTATGCAAGAGAGCTTGAATCAGAAACCGGCCTTTAGTGAAAATGTCATGGAAGAAAAGATGGAACCCTCTTCTTCATTAGAACAAGATAGAGAAAGAGCCACTCAAATCCTTATCGAGGCTAACGAAAGACAAAACAAAATGGAACAAATGTCCATTTTCGAAGAAGAAAACAAACCGGTTTTTGATCAAAGTCTCATTTACACTCAACCAGTCTACGAAGAACCTAAGGTCGCTAAACAAGGAGTTTTAGCGGAAACAAAAGCTCCTAAAGAAAGAATTAAATTCATTCCACCGGATATCTCTTTGTTAAACGATTATGAAACAAATAATGGAAATGAAAAGAATATTGAAGTCGCGGACGCTCGTCAAGAGGCCATTAATCAAACCTTTAACAACTTTAAAGTTGGAGCAAGATGCGTCGGCTATATCATTGGCCCAAGCGTCACTCGTTATAATATTGAGATGGACCTCAATGTCTCGGTGACAATTGCTAAAAAATATATCGAAGATATATGTATTCGTTTAGGTGGCGTTGGCGCTCGATTCCAACAAATCGTTCCAGGTGAGAGTTATTCTGGCTTAGAAATTCCTAATGCGAAGACCAGTGCCGTTTCCTTTAAAGAAATCATGGTCAATCTTCCAGATAAAGAAAGTCACCCATTAGCTATCGGTTTTGGTAAGAACATTTCTGGGCAAATCGTCCAAGCTGATTTCAATGATTTTCCACACTGTTTAGTCGCTGGTACCACTGGAAGTGGCAAATCTGTCTTTGTCCACTCGGTTTTAATGACCTTAATCATGCGTAATTCACCTGATGATTTAAAACTTGTTTTAATCGATCCAAAACAAGTGGAAATGAACATGTATGATAATGTTCCTCATCTTTTAACTCCAATCATTAACGACGCAAATCGCGCCAAATATGTCTTAACGAAACTTTGTGATGAGATGGATCGTCGTTATTCTCTCTTCAAAGAGATTAAAGTTTTAGATGTGAAGAATTATAACAAAAACGCCAAAGAAAACAATAAAGAAACCCTTCCATATATTGTCATCATCTTTGATGAATATGCCGACTGTGTCGACCAATGCAAAGATATCGCTCAACCGGTTGTTCGTATCGCTCAAAAAGCGAGAGCGGCGGGTATCCATATGTTAATCGCAACCCAAAGACCATCCGTTAATGTGGTCACTGGTGTTATTAAAGGTAATTTACCAACGCATATTGCGTTGATGACCTCCAATGTGGTTGATTCTCAAACCATTTTAAATGAAGGTGGAGCGGAAAAACTTCTTGGTAAAGGCGATATGCTTGTTCAATCTCCTTTGGTGTCTCGCGTGGGCTGTGTCCGTTTACAATCACCATATGTGACCACTGATGAAATAAGAAATGTTGTCAATTACCTCATTGAAAATTATCCCGTCAATTACGATCCTGAATATGATGAGATTAAAGAAGACCTTGCTCTTAGTGGCCCAATGATCCCTTCTAGCACCGTGGTGAAACCGACCGGAAATGTTGAAGATGATATGTATCAAGCCATCAAAGAGTGGGCGATGGCCCAAGAGTATGCCTCAATGAGCCGTATTCAAAGAGAATTTGGCACGGGCTTCAATCGTGCGGGACGTCTCTTTAAACGCCTACAAGACGAGGGAATCGTCGCTAGTGCCCCTGATACCGCTTCCAGCGCGAAAGGTTGCCGTGTCTTGGTTCACGATGAAACCACTTTAGTGGATCAACAATCAAGTCAAGGTTTTGACACAGAACCTTCTCCTTCTTTTGAAGAATAAAACCTATGAATAAAAATAATTATTTCCTTCAAGCTCGATTAGTCAACATCGATCATGTTGAACTTCGCCTCACAAAGAATTTTCCTCATCTCGATGAGGACTTTTCTCTCTTTTTCCATTACGGGGAAAGCGCTATTTTAATTAAGCGTTTTGCTATAGATAATAATGATGATTATTTATCATTAACTTTTAAACTCCCGTTTAAATATCCATTTGGGGAACGTTGTTATCTTGAAAGCGAAAAGATTGGGCATATTCTTATCGATTTGTCTTTAGTCTCTTCTTTTAAAGAATTCGATGAATTATTTAATTATGAAGGAGATGATTTAGGAAGTCTCTATCAAAAAGAGAGAACCACCTTTAAGGTTTGGGCTCCTTTAGCAGACGCTGTTTCACTTATTTATGAAGATTTAAATCATCAAGAATCATCCATTGAGATGATAAGAGAAGAAAAAGGTGTTTATTCTATCTCCTTGGATGGTGATTATTTGAATCATTATTATGGCTATCAAGTATCTAATTTTGGTCACACTTTTATCACCTATGATCCATATGGCAAAATGATGAGCCTTGATAATAAATATTCTTTAATTGTCGATGATAAAAAAGTGGCCTCAATGCCAAAAATTCTTTTAAAAGATAAAATCTCCTCTTTAAGCGAGGCTATTATCTACGAACTTCACCTTCAAGATTTCACTCTTGATAAGACCACAAATATTGTCAATAAAGGAAAATATCTTGGACTTATCGAAGAGAACAAAAAGAGCAAAAAAGGCCATCCTGTCGGACTTGATTATTTGAAATATTTAGGAGTCACTCATCTTCAACTTCTCCCCGTTTTAGATTATCAAGGAGAGAATAACGCTAATCCAAATAAAGATTATAACTGGGGTTATGACCCCCTTACCTTCTTTGCGTTAGAGGGCAGATATTCTACTTGTTTAGATAACGCTCAAGCGCGATTAATAGAATTCCGTCATATGGTTGATGTTTTGCATCAAAATAACCTTAGAGTCAATTTAGATTTGGTCTATAACCATCTTTATCGCCATTTAGAAACATGTTATGAGAAGATTGTCCCTTCTTATTATTTTAGAAGGGATAAAAATGGTTTATACGCGAATGCTTCTGGATGTGGGAATGATGTCAAAAGTGAACGCTTTATGGCTCAAAAGATGATCTTAGACTCAATTAAATATTTATTTAAGACATTTGATATTGATGGGGTTCGTCTTGATTTAATGGGCCTCTTAGATATCGATACCGTTTTAAAGATGAGAGACCTCATTAAAAAGATAAAACCAGAAGCAATAATCTATGGTGAAGGTTGGAACATGGGAGAAGAACTTAAGCTTGAACAAAAAGCTTGTAGTGATAACTCCGAAAAAATGGAAAACATTGGTTTCTTCAACGATGCCTATCGCGATATTGTCAAAGGTGGTAGTTTTGGAGATGGTTTATATAAGAAAGGTTTCGGAAGTGGAGATAGTTCCTATGTTTTAGGTTTTATTTATGCATATATGGCTTCGGTGACTGACTATACATTCCATCACCGCTATATCTTCGCGGATCAAAGTGTCAACTACGTTGAATGTCACGATAACCATACCTTATTTGACAAATTATCTCTTTCTAATAGCGAGGAAGACGAAGAAACAATATTAAAGAGAATTAAATTAATCAATGCTTTAGTAATCCTTTCCTATGGCGTGCCTTTTATTCATTCCGGACAAGAGATTGGTTTATCTAAATGTGGTTTATCAAATACTTATAATGTTCCAAAAGTAAATACTTTTGATTATTCACTTTTAGATGAAAGATTCCATATGAGTGAATATTTAAAAGAAGTTATCTCTTTACGTAAAAACGAATTATCTTTCTTAATGGAAAGAGATCCCTTAAAGATTTTAAAATCGCTTCATTATGAAGTAATTGATGATTGTTTATTAAAAATTAATATAATCGGTGATGAAATCGAAAGAGATTTTGATAATCTAGTGATGCTTATCAATATCAAAAACGAGACTCTATATCACGATTTAGGGACTTATTATCAGCCTTTATTATTATTTGAAGGCTCGAATGAGAAAATCAAAAAGATGAGTATTAAAAACCTCATCGTTTCTCCTCTTAGTGTCAATATATTATGGCAAAAGAAGGAGGAATAATTTATGTCATTTTCAAATGTCGTCATCACTGGAAGATTAGTCGATGATCCAGATAAAGATGGATACCGTCACATCGAATGTCCTTCCATTGATATTTTTAAGGACAAAGACGACACGGTTTTAATTCCAATCAGATATTGGAACCAAGCTGGTAAAAACACTCTTAATGCTTATCAAAAAGGTTCCAGCATCATTATCAAAGGTCGTTTCTCCAAAGGAGAAAAATACCCCATCTACGTTTTAGTGGAAAAAATAGAAACGATTATTATTCAATAAAAGATTTAAAGCAAAAGAAAGACCCGATTGCTCGGGTCTTATTTTTAGAATTTTTGGAATCAATTATGCATTTTCAGATGCTTAACCAGCAACCGTTGGGACATAATTTGGATTGATACAATATGTGACCGCAATGAGGGTGTAAGATACATCATCTTCATTAGCAGGATCAGCTTCATGGAATGCTAATCTAACATATTCATTAGCTTCAGAGTTATAAAGAACAGCTCTTCCACCTAAAGCTGCAGCTTCTGTTGCATCAACGAAACCTTTAGCTTTTAACCATGTGGTGATAGTTGAAGTTAAATCGCTGTCATTAATAACAATTAAATTCCATTGGAGGATACCTGCCCCAGCATTGGCGGCGGTGAAGCTAACTTGAATTTTATTAAATGTGCCTTCGCCGAGCATATCAGCTGTTAAGACTGTATCAAAATCAGCATAGGCTTCAGCGGTTTGGAATGTGTAGTTGCAGGCAAAAC
>CAJOQN010000083.1 GCA_905236535.1 uncultured Bacilli bacterium | reverse complement strand
GTCCCTAGCCGTTGTGGCTAAGGACTTTTTTCATTACTTTTTCTTGCTGAGAAGATAAAGTAACGCCAAACCTAGTACACATATCACCAGATATGCCATGTATCGTCCTTTCTGGGGACAGGGTGGCACATAGAATATTCACCATATCCTAATTATCCCCTTAATATTAAATAGGAGGTTTTTCTCCCATTTTGGGAAAAATTTTTAAAAAAAGATTAATTTTCGATTATTATGTTTATATATGGATGGAGTTTTATTAATAAATAAAGAACGAGACTGGACTTCAAGAGATGTCTGCAACAAAGTTCGTAAACTTTTGCATGTTGATTCGACGGGACACACAGGCACTCTCGATCCTTTTGCCGAAGGCTTATTAATCGTGACCATCAATAACGCGAATAAAATCATGCGTTATTTAGATGACGAAAGAAAGACCTATGTCGCCTCTTTATTGTTAGGACAAAAGACGGACACCGGTGATTTAGAAGGCAAGATTATTGAAGAAAAAGATGTCCCTCAACTTCAAAAAGAAGACCTTTTTAAAGTCTTAAATTCCTTCAAAGGGACGATTAAACAAGTCCCTCCTATGACCTCTGCGGTTCATCATCAAGGAAGAAAATTATATGAACTTTATTATGAAGGAGAGACGGTCGAAAGAGAGGCTCGAGATGTTGAAGTTTTTGAGATTGAACTTCTTGATTTTAAAGATAATATTTTATCCTTCAAAGCCATCGTGGGAAAAGGGACATACATCAGAGTTTTAGGCGAAGATATCGCTCTTAAATTAAAGACGGTTGGTCATCTCATCTCCTTAAAAAGAACAAACATTGGGGAGTGGGATCTTTCTAAATCATATAAGATGGATGAGATTAATGAAGGAATATCTCTTATTTCAATAAGTGATTTCTTAACAAATATTCCTCATTTTCGCGTTGATGAAGAAACGCTAAAAAAAGTAAAAAACGGGATGACTCTCTATTTTAATGAGATAAATGATGATAGAATATTAGTGGTCGATTCTAATAATATCGCTATTGCGATTTATAAGAAGATTAACAAGGACCATCTATATCATTGTGAACGAGGACTCTGGTAGATGAAAATAATCGAATTCGAGTATCAAAACACCCCCAAGAGTGAAGAGCCAATCGCTTTATGCCTCGGCTATTTTGATGCGATTCATCTTGGTCATCAAGCCATTATCAATCACGCTAAACAAAGTGGTTATAAAGTCGCGGTGATGTCTTTTGATAATCCTCCAGTCTATGTTTTAAAAAAGAGAGAAGATAATCTAGGTTTAACCAGCAACGCGGATAAAGCGGAATATTTTAGCGAGCTCGGTGTCGATTATTTTTATATCCTTCATTTTGATGAAAATGTCGCGAATTTATCACGTTATGAATTCATCGATTTAGTCTTAAATAAAATAGCGCCTAAGATGATTTTCTGTGGCGATGATTACACCTTTGGAAAAGACGCTCAAGGAACGGTTAATTATCTCAAGCAATATTTTGATGTTTCTTCCTTATCCTTAATGATGAATGATGATCATAAAATCTCATCTCGTGAGATTACGGGAATGCTAAGAAGAAAAGAAATCACGAAAGCTAATCTCTTGCTCGGAAGAAATTATCGGGTCTGTGGGATCGTAAAAAGAGGCAATCATTTAGGAAAAGAGCTTGGATTTCCAACCGCTAACTTGGATTTAGATTTCCCTTATATTCTCCCCGGACAGGGTGTGTATATGGGTTATGCGACATATGAGGATATTAAATATAAAGCAATTATCTCTATCGGTACCCACCCAACCGTGATGCAACTTGATAAACCAATCATTGAAGTTCACATCATCGATTTTAATAAAGATGTCTATAACGAACTTTTGTTCGTCGAATTCTATTCATACATTCGAGACAATATTCGTTTCCCCTCGCTCGAAGAATTAAAGGAACAATTGAAAAAAGATTTACAAAAAGCGAAAAAAACATTGCAATAAACTTTGTTTACTATAAAATAATGGTTGCGACTTATTCCTAGGTCAACGAATCCTCAACGTTATCCCGAGAATAAGTTAAGTATATTTAAGAAGGAGGAACTCTTCATGGCATTAACCAAAGAGAGAAAAGCGGAACTTATCAATAAATTTGGTAAGAATGAAAAAGACACTGGTTCTGTTCGAGTTCAAGTTGCTCTTCTCACCGACCAAATCAAAGCTTTAACCGCTCACTTAAAGGCCAATAAGAAAGATGCCACCGCAAAAAGAAGTCTTTTAAAATTAGTCGGACAACGTAGAAGTTTACTCGGCTATCTCCAAAAGACCGACCGCGATGAATATCTTAAACTTATCGCTGAACTCGGCTTACGTAAGTAATCCAAAAATTAAAGAAAGCTACCGTTATGGTAGTTTTTTTGTTCTTTTAATAGAACAAAGTTGCAAATATAAATAACATTTAGTTATAATCTAATCGTATAAAATATTTTAAGAGGAAAAAGAAATGAAAAAAGTATTCGAATTAGAATTCGAAGGAAAGAAGTTCGTCGTTGAGACTGGCGAAATCGCTAAACAAGCTGATGGCGCTGTCTTAGTAAGATTAAACGACACTGCCGTTCTTTCCACCGCGTGTGCCTCAGATGAACCAAAAGAAGGTGATTTCTTCCCATTAACCGTTGGTTATGAAGAAAAACAATATGCGATTGGTCGCATTCCAGGTTCATTCTTGAGAAGAGAAGGTAGAGCAGGAGAACACGCTACCTTAACCGCTAGATTAATTGATCGTCCAATTAGACCAATGTTCTCCGAAGGATTCCGTAATGAAGTCCAAATTGTCAACACCGTAATGTCTGTTGATTTAGATTCCACCCCAGAAATGACCGCAATGCTCGGTTCATCTCTCGCTCTTGGAATCTCTGATATTCCATTCGATGGCCCTATTGCTGGGGTCTATGTTGGAAGAGTGAATGGTAAATTCATCATCAACCCAACCGTCGAAGAAAAAGAAAAATCTGATATCAACCTTGCTGTTGCCGGCACTGTTGATGCTATCAACATGGTGGAAGCCGGAGCCGCTGAAGTCAGTGAAGAAGATATGCTCGATGCCTTAATGTTTGGTCATGAGGCGATTAAGAGACTCTGTGAATGGCAAAAGACCATTATTGCAGAAGTTGGTAAACCAAAAAGAGAAATCGAATTATATAAAGTCGATCCTGTCATCGAAAAAGATGTCGTTGATAGAGCCCAAGCGCGTTTAGTTAAAGCTATCTCTATCTTTGATAAACTTGAAAGACAAGACGCTATCGATGCGATTAAGAAAGAAATCGTTGATGATTATGACACCAGAGAATACAAAGATGAAAAATCTCATCAAAAGGCTGTCCATATGGTCAACGAAACTCTTGAACAACTCGTCGCTCAAGAAGTTAGAAGATTAATCACCGAAGAAAAGATTAGACCAGAT
>CAJOQN010000082.1 GCA_905236535.1 uncultured Bacilli bacterium | reverse complement strand
TGCAGGCAAAACCCGCTTTCATGATGGCGATAGCATCAGCAAATGAAGTAACATTTCTAGCATTGGCACCATCTGCGAGAGAGATAAAATAACCATCTTGAATCATGAAAATGAATTGAAGAGCAGTCATTTCTACGTTGGCAGCACCAATACTGATGAATTCGTTATTGAGCCCGTTGTACCAACCATTAAGCCTGAAAGCAGTACATTTTGATTGGAAGAAAAGTTTACCATATAAAGCTTTTTGTACTGCACTAAATGCAGCCACAGCAGTATCGTAATCTCCAAATTCAACAACCATAGTTACTAAATAAATTTCGGCATCTTCGACAAATTGGTTCATTTGTGTCCAGTCAACGGTGATGTTAGTTGGGGTAGCAGTACCAAGGTCAGTAGCTTCAAGTTGAGATTCCCAATCTGGATGTGCTTTTGCGAAACCTAAACCATCTTCTGTTAATTTATCACCAATGAAAGCAATACCATCTTCTAAAGAAGAGAATTCTTGCCATGTATTTAATTGAGCGTAGTAATCAATTTCAACTGTGGTACCATCGTTGATTAAATCAATATAAGCAAGAACATCTTCAGGATCATTGCTTTTTTCTTCTTCACTTTCACTTTCACTTTCACTTCCATCAGTTAATAATGGACGGACTGGAGAAACTTCACTGGTTTCTTCAGAAGTTTCTTCGTCGGAAGATTCAATGATTTTGTATTCAAGTTGAGCAACATCATTACCATATTGATCTTGTCCAACAGCTTTGAGAGTCCATTTAAGAACTTTTCCAGTTTCATATTCTTTTTCTGGCAATTCAAGTAAAGCATCAGCGAGAGCTTCCCAAGTTTCATCGGAATCATCGGTGTTGATATTGAAGAGAAGAAGGTCGGCTGAATCGGACTCAGCGACTAAACCTTCGGCATAGCCATTGCCCATATAAGAATTGTCAACGACTACTGAGAAAGCGTTTTCATCTAATGTGAGACCTTCAAGTGGTTCCACATCGAGAGTTTTTCCAGCATATGTAAGAGCGTCATCCATGGTTTGGAAAACGTTATTAACGGTGGCTGGACCCATTTTACCAGATCTATAAAGAAGCCATGGATCACTAATTCTTGCGCAGACACCGCCTCTAGCATCATCATAGTCGGTGGTGAATGTTAACATCGCGTAATCAAGTGGTTCAAGATCTTCAAAGACAGTGTTGACTTCTTTGATGGAATCTTCGCATAATCCTTCGATTATGAAATCAATTAAAGAAAGATTGTCGTCAGAATTTGTTGTTCTTTCACCTGGGAAAACAGCTTTGAAAGAAGCAGGAGTATCTGCAGTGATTGGGAGAGTAGGAACGGTAACTAATTGCATAGTTACTTGTCTGAAAGCAACACCAATATTCTTTCTTCCACTCCAATAATCAAATGATCCTCTGTTCTTGGATGTTGGGGAATAAAGAAGTTCGCCAGCATCAAGACCAGTTCCCTCTGCGTTGAGAACGGCCTTTTCAACTCTTTCAACTTTGTCAGCTTCAAGAACGGCAAGACCACGTTCATTTTTGAGTGTACCTTCAACTTGGAACACATCATAAGGCCCAAGATCAGCATCTTCTTCATCATAACCTAAGGAATCAGCAAATCTAAGTCCACCATTTAATTTGGAGGTATCAACTACTAAGGATTGGCAGGATTCGATTTCGATGAATTGTCCGATAGCTCTTGCGCCATAATAACCGGCAAATGCCAATTTTTTGACACGGAGATGTTGTCCTTCTAAAACGAATGAATCATCATCTTCTTCTTCACTAATTTGGAAGATTTGAGAGTAGTTAGCATCAGTGTATTTGATTGATTTTTTGCCACCAAAACATGCACTTAATGAAACAACGATTCCGGTTAAGGCTAATAATTTAAGTAAATTACTATTTTTCATAATTTTTCTCCTTTCTTAAAAGTTATAGCTTGTTTCTAAAATACTATTAATAATTTATTATTACAACACTTTTTTGAATTTTTTTATGAGAAAAAGCGCCTCAAACCCTTTGGAAAGTGGTTCTTAATGACCTTTCCATCAGATTTTCCGAAAGCAATTTTAAGACCTTTATAATTTATTTGAACATACCCGCGCTCGCAAGGCTTGACGATCGGATTACCACTTAAATAAGTTTTCATCTCATCTTCGTTTATCATAATTTTGTTTGGAAAATCTTTAACAAAACGAGAGTAGTGATAGTCGTATTCGAAATAACCTTTTTGCTTTCTTCCAATCTTTACGCCATATCTAATAATGTTTAAATTTTTAAGCTTTATTGGATTCGATGTTAATCCGAAATATGTATCTTTAAAATGTTCGACCTTTTTGATTTTAGAAGAGATAAAAATGTCTTTTTCTTTGATGCTTGAAATGTCTTTTAAAGAGGTGGATTTATGTTCTCCTTCCTTTCTAATTAAACAAATATAATGCCCCTCTCCATCAAAGAGATATGGGAAGAGATGCACACCATAAGGTAGGGTATTATCTACATAGAATAAATCACTTTTAGGAAGAGGTTCAATAATACCACCTTTTTCCTTTAATAAATATTCAATTATTTCCTCATCCTCTTCGTAAGAAAAAGAGCAAGTGGAATAAAGCAAGAGACCACCTGGTTTTAACATATCATAAGCTATCGAGATTAATGATTTTTGTATCTCTTGGTTTTTTAAGACTTTGTGATATGACCAATCTTCAATCATCCTTTTGTCTTTTCTCATCATTCCGGATCCAGAACATGGAGCGTCGAGGATGATTTTGTCAAATGTTTCTAAATAATTATGATATAAATTTGAAAAATCATTATTGGTGATGATGATATTTCCAATTCCTAGTCTCTCAACATTTTCAAGCATATCAAAGCATCTAGAACGGGAGATATCGTTAGAAATAATTAATCCCTCACCATTCATTAAAAGAGATGATTGAATACTTTTTCCTCCAGGTGCGGCGCATAAATCTAAAACAATATCATCCTTATTTGGATTAAGCAAAAAAGAGGGAATCATCGCACTTGGTTCTTGGAGATAAAAGGCTCCTAAAAGATGATAAACACTCTTCCCTAAATCATATTCATTTTTGTCATATAAATATGCGTGTTTTACAATTGGATGTGGGATAACATTTGGGAAGAGATTTTTAAATTCTTCATCACTTATCACATCCGTATTTAATAAAGCCGCGTGCTTATCTTCTTTCTTTAAAGAATCTAAAAGCTTATCGATATTTTCATCGCTTAAATATTTTTTTAGATGAGTCTTAAAATCCATAGATTCATTATAAAAAAATTTAAGAAAATAATGATAGTTATTTCTTAATCGTTTAAAATGAAAATGTCTTTTCAAAATCAAAAGAAAGATTTATTATATAGTCTTTTCTATTGGAGGGTTCAATTATGAGAGTAGTGGATTTAATAATCAAGAAAAGGGATGGTTATGAGCTCAGTGATGAAGAGATTCGTTTTTGGATCAAAGGATATACGGAAGGAAGCATTCCTGATTATCAATCATCAGCGATGAGCATGGCTATCCTTTTTAAAGGAATGACCAAAAGAGAAATTTCCACTTTGACAGATGCGATGATGCATTCTGGTGATATTGTTGACCTTTCCAAAATTAAAGGAATTAAAGTTGATAAACACTCCACCGGTGGAGTGGGCGATAAAACCTCCCTTGTTTTAGGGCCAATGGTCGCTGCCTGTGGAGCGAAACTCGCTAAAATGTCTGGTCGTGGTTTAGGGCACACCGGTGGGACTCTCGATAAGCTTGAATCCATCCCTGGATTTCAAATTTCACGCACTGAAGAACAATTAATTAAAGAGGTCAATGATATTGGATGCGCGATTATTGGGCAAACCAAATCTTTAGTCCCTGCTGATAAAAAGCTTTATGCTTTAAGAGATGTCACTGGGACAGTGGAATCCATCCCTTTAATTTCTGCTAGTATTATGTCGAAAAAACTCGCAAGTGGAACCGACGCTATTCTTTTAGATGTCACTTTAGGCGAAGGGGCATTTATGAAGAATATTGATCAAGCCAGAGAATTAGCGCGTACGATGGTAGACATCGGCAAACACCTTAATAGAAACACAATCGCCGTTCTATCAGATATGAGTGAACCATTAGGGATGGCCGTCGGCAACGCCTTAGAAGTCAAAGAAGCTATTGAATCACTCCATGGTCGTGGACCTAAAGATTTGATGAAACTTTGCTATACTTCTGGAAGCATTATGTTGGTTCAAGCTCACATCGCTAAAGACCGTGAAGAAGGACGAAAAATGCTTGAAGAAGTCATCAAAAATGGCAAGGCTTTTGAAAAATTTGTGGAAATGGTTAAATATCAAGGCGGAGATGTTTCCTATATCCTACATCCTGAAAAGTTTGAAATTAGCAGACATGTTATTGAAATTCGTGCGGATAGAAGTGGATATGTCCAATCTCTCAATGCTTTAACCATTGGTGAAAGCAGCATGAAACTGGGTGGCGGAAGAGAGACTCTTGATGATGTTATCGACATGTCCGCGGGTATTCTTTTAAATAAGAAAGTAGCCTCTAGAGTGGAAAAAGGTGAGTTATTAGCCACCGTTTATACCAACAAGAGTGAGGAAGAATATCTTCCAGTGGTTGAAACAATAAAAAGGACCTTCGTCATCGAAGATCGCGCTTTTGAAGAACTTGATGTCATTAGAGAAATTATTGATTAATGTTTCTTTAATTGACGGAGATTAGAACTTCTTTTATTCTTCTTAAGTTTTAAATAATTATCATTTAAGACCTTCTCATAGGATGAGGAGGTTTTTTCATTCATCTCAAAGAAAGATTCATCTTTGATTAATTCGGGGAGATATTGAATCTTATCCCATAAATCTGGACGATCATATGGATATTTGTCTTCTTCTTGAACATTGACAGGAGTGAGTTTTAAATAATCCATGACATCCATAGGATGTTCTTTAGCAAAATCCATGGCTTTATGAATTGAATTATTCGCCGCTTTTGATTTAGGAGATAAGGCTAAATCACAAATCGCGAAACCTAAAGGAATAACAGCTTCAGGGAATCCGACGGTTTCGGCGGCCGTAATAGCGTTCATCACGCGATCAACAGCTTGAGGATTAGCTAAGCCAATATCCTCATAAGCGATGACCATCAATCTTCTTTTAATCGAAGGCAAATCTTCAACGATGCAAAGCCTTGCTAAATAATATAAAGCCGCATCGACATCACTACCGCGAATCGATTTTTGAAGAGCGCTCACGGAGTCGTAATGCTCGTTTTCATCTTCATCCATTTGCCAATTTGGGACTTTTAATATTTCTTTAACGTCTTCTAAAGAAATCTTCTTTTTCTTTTTAGACATGTTGATGACATCTAAAAAGTTTAAGGCATAACGCATATCTCCACTGGTGAGTTTAGCGATATATTCAAGTCCTTCCTTAGAAATAACGATTGATTTATTTAACCCACTAGAAGAATTAATCGCCCTTTCTAATCCTTGAACGATATTCTCGTTCGAGAGGGGTTTAACTTCTAAAAGATGGCATCTGCTCCTCACCGCTTTATTGATGGCCATATAGGGGTTTTGAGTGGTGCAACCAAGAAGATAGATGGTTCCATCTTCAATGTATGGAAGAAGGATATCTTGTTTATCTTTGTTTAAGCGATGAACCTCATCCATGACGATAAAAGCTTCTTTAAACATCTTGCATTCGGCAATCGCATTTTCTAAATCGCTCTTATTAGAGGTTACAGCATTTAATTTGATGTATTTGACATTCATCGAATTGGCGTAAGCTTCGGCGATCGTTGTCTTTCCACATCCTGGAGGCCCAAAGAAAATAATAGACATCATCGTATGGGTTTCTAGAGATTTTCTTAAAATCCCATCTTCTCCCACAAGATGTTCTTGCCCGATTATTTCATCGATATTCTTAGGTCTTAAACGGAAAGCTAAAGGTTTTAACATCTTTCTTATTATAAATCATAGAAGGTTCCTTTTACACCTTCTTTTGTTATTTCAAGGATAATATATCCTTCATTGTATTTATCTCTTTCAAAGGCCAGCGATCCAGGAGAGATGTAATAGATTCCATCTTCTTGATAAAAACTTCTTTTATGAAGATGTCCAAAGACAAAGATTTTAATGTTGTTTTTCTTTAATTCTTCTTTAGAGATTGAAGGGATATGTTTCATCAATAATTTCCCATATGGAGTGTCAATTAATCTTCTTTCCATCAAATTATTATCGTAGTCACAGTTTCCTTTGACCACATCAAAAGGGTAGACACTGACTGCGCAGTCGCATAAATCTCCGGTGTGCAAATACATATCCATATTTGGATGGAGTTTTAATAAAGCGTGCAGCAATTCACTTTTTCCGTGGGTGTCTCCGGCAATTAATATTCTCATAAGTATTCAATATATGATTATTTTAGTATAAAATATGATGGTATGAAAATTGTTTTAACAACGGTCAAAAATGCGAACGTCAAAGTGGATGATAAGATTATATCTTCTATTCAAGAAGGATTTTTAATCCTTGTTGGTTTCACCGATGGGGATAATGAATACATCGTTGAAAAGATGGTGGATAAAATCCTCTCCTTAAGAGTGTTCCCTGATGATCATGGATTAATCAACAAATCCATCTATGATGTGAACGGCGATATTTTGAGCGTGTCACAGTTCACCCTATACGCGGACGCTTCTAAAGGAAGAAGACCCTCTTTTATCAACGCCTTAAATCCTAAAGATGCCGAAGTGTTATATGATTATTTTAATCATCAGTTAGAACATAAATACCAAAAGCATATCAGCACTGGAATCTTTGGAGCGGATATGCTGGTCAGTAGTGAGAACAATGGTCCTTTCACCATCATCTTAGATAGTGAGGAAATCGTCCGTGAGTAAGGTTTTGCTTGGTCTCTCAGGGGGAGTGGATTCCGCGGTTGCCGCCTATCTTTTAAAAAAGCAAGGTTATGAAGTGACTGGTTGCTTTATGAGAAACTGGGATGCTATCGCGAATGGAGATTATTTAGGTAATCCCACTTTAAACGAATCTCAATGCCCACAAGAAAAAGATTATGATGATGCGGTCAAAGTGGCCAAAGCTTTAGATATTCCTCTTTTGCGTATTGATTTTATTAAGGAGTATTGGGATGATGTTTTCTCTTATTTAATAAGAGAATATAAAGTTGGAAGAACCCCAAATCCCGATATTTTCTGCAACAAATACATCAAA
Source organism: uncultured Bacilli bacterium (assembly GCA_905236535.1). Lineage (GTDB taxonomy): Bacteria > Bacillota_I > Bacilli_A > RFN20 > CAG-826 > RGIG3315. The sequence continues at coordinate 1,823 of CAJOQN010000082.1, read as the reverse complement.
TTTGATTCTTTTATGAAATTTGCTAAAGAAAAAGGATTTGATTATATTGCCATGGGTCATTACGCCAAAAAGATTATGATCGATGGAGTTTCATATCTTTGTAAATCCTTTGATCAAAATAAAGATCAAACTTATTTTCTCTCACAAATTAATCAAGCCCAATTAGCGTATTCTTTATTCCCTTTAGGAGATATTGATAAAGGGGAGGTAAGAAAAATCGCTCACGAATTAAATCTCACCTCGGTAATGGACAAAAAAGATTCCACAGGAGTGTGCTTCATCGGGGAAAGAAGATTTAAAGAATTTTTAAAAAATTATATTCCCGCGAACAAAGGGGATATCGTCGATATTGAGAATAATCGCGTTTTAGGAAAACATGATGGTGTCATGTATTACACGATTGGCCAAAGACGAGGTTTAGGGATTGGTGGAATCAAAGGCGAAGAGGCCAAGGGCTGGTTTGTCGTCAAAAAAGATGTTGTTAACAACATCCTCTATGTCGCCAGCGGAGATGAATCCGACTATCTATATAGTGATGAATGTCTTGTCGATAACCTTAATTTTAATTCTCGTAAGCCAAAAGATGGAGAGCATCTAAACGCTAAATTTAGATATCGCCAAGAAGATAAAGGTGTCACTTTATATTATTTAGATGATGAGAAGATTAGATTAGTCTTTGACAAACCATATAAGAGTGTGACTCCAGGGCAAGCCGCGGTTTTATATGATGGAGATATCTGCTTGGGTGGAGGTCTGATTCATTCCACCTATATAAAAGGTCAAAGAAACGATTCATAAAATCATTTCTAGTATTTTTTAAAAATACGAATATAATTAACTTGTAAATTCTATCAAGGAATTAAATCTAATTCTTTCTTCAAGCGAGTGTCGGTTGGTGGGAAGGACATAAGATAAGATTAGATAGGCCACTCCTTGCGAAGCGATTAATACCCGCCGTAGAGCTTAGCGTAATAAAGCTAATTAAGTGCGTTCCCTATGAACGAATAAGGATGGTACCGCGATTAATAGTCGTTCCTTAAAAGAACGGCTTTTTATTTATTATAAAAGGGAGAATAAACCTATGAGAAAAATGACTGGAAACGAAATTAGAGAAACATGGCTTAACTTTTTCAAAGAAAAAGGTCACCATGTCGAAAGAGGATCATCATTAATCCCACATAATGATCCAACTTTGCTTTGGATTAACTCTGGCGTTGCGGCGTTAAAGAAATTCTTTGATGGTAGTGAAATACCTCCATCTAGAAGAATCACCAATGTCCAAAGAAGCATTAGAACTAACGATATTGAAAATGTTGGTCATACCGCTAGACACCATACCTTCTTTGAGATGCTTGGAAACTTCTCCATTGGAGATTATTTCCGTAAAGAAGTTATCGCCTTTGCCTATGAGATTTTATTTGATGAAAAGTATTTCGGTTTTCCTAAGGAAAAAGTTTATTTTACCTATCACCCAAGTGATTTAGAAACCAAGAAGTATTGGATGGAACACGGGGTTAATGAAGATCACCTCATTCCATTAGAACATAACTTCTGGCAAATCGGAGAGGGACCATGTGGCCCAAATACCGAAGTCTTCTTTGACCGTGGAGAAAAATATGATCCTGACCATTTAGGTGTCAAATTATTAGCCGAAGAAATTGAAAACGATCGCTATATCGAAATTTGGGGTATCGTCTTCTCCCAATACAATGCGGTTGCTGGAGTGGACCGTAAGGATTATAAAGAACTCCCATCCCGTAACATTGATACCGGTGCGGGTTTAGAAAGAATTGCCTGCATTATGCAAGGAACCGAAACCAACT
>CAJOQN010000081.1 GCA_905236535.1 uncultured Bacilli bacterium | reverse complement strand
CGCGGATTTGTTTTCCACCAGTTTCGATAATAGCGTACATAATGTTCCTCCTTCTTTTAAAGATTCACTAAGGACTCGCTATGAAGGTACCCTGTGGTTTATAACCTTTTCTATGCGGTTGTAGCTAGTGAGGCGACAACGTAATGTAATATATCAAAGATATAAAAAGGTGTCAACTTTTTAAGGAAAAATTTATAATTTTTTTCCTTTTTAAGATGCTTAAATCAGTTTTTTGATGAACCATTAGTAGGTTATTGATTCTCATTTTGGGAAAAAGAGAAACTATGATGTTTGGTGATGATGATGTGATCTAAGAGATGATAATCAAAGTTTTTGCATTCCTTGATCAGGTTCGCGGTGAAGACGATATCATAATCGCTTGGAGAAGGATCTTCCCCCGTATGGTTATGGAAGATATAAAAACGATTCGCGTTTTTTAACATCAATTCTTTAAAAATATCTTTATTGGAGACATTAACCTTATGTTTAGTCCCTTTATATAAAATCTTTTCAAAGAGAATCTTATTGTTGTTATCCACGATGATAATACCAAAAATCTCCTGGTCCAAATTCTGGATTATGGTTTGATATTTATCAATGATAAATTTTGAAGATATCTCCACTTTTTCATCATCCATTTTTAAAGAATGTATCCGTCGATATAGTTCGAACAAAGCTTCTAATTTAAGGGCGTTAATCTTCGCGATTCCACGGATGTTTTTAAAATCCTCGTAAGAGTAATTTGATAACGAATATAAGCCAGAAGAGTTGATGAGAGAATGGGCAATATCAATCGCTGAGGAACCCTTAGACCCAGTTCCGATAATGATGGCAAGAAGTTCCACTTCACTTAATGATTGACTCCCATATCTCTCCATTTTCTCTCTTGGTCGTTCGTTATTCGGTAAATCTTTAATCGCCATTAATTCCAGGTAAACTTCCAACCTCCAGGAACGGTTGCAGTCCCCTTGGAGGATAAATAGAGCTTATAGATTACAACGATCATAATCGCCGCGCATAAGACGGCCATAACCGCCCCAACAGTGATGGCCTCACCGACATAATGAGTGCGTAACTCTTCTTCATTTAGTTTTGTAATGTTCATAAAAATAAAAACCCCCTTACTTATACATAGGGAGGTTTTGTCTCATTTTGGTAAAATTATTTTTAAATTTGTGATTTTTTTTCGATTAAAGAGGCTAAATTCTCTTTATGTTGGGCTAGTTTAGCTCTTTCTTGTTCCACTTTTTCTTTTGGAGCTTTGTTCACAAAGTTTGGATTGTTGAGCATTCCTTCGCATCTTTGAATCTCTTTTTGGATAAATTCGATATCTTTATTAATCTTTTCTAAAATCTCTTCCTTAGAGGCGGTATTAAGAATGATTAATTCTCCATTATCGTGAACATAGATTTGTCCGTTTTCTTTTTCACTATTCTCTTTAATTTTAATATCGCTAAAGGAGAATCTTTCTAAATATAAGAAGAAATCGTCACTAGCTTTAAAGTTAAGTTTAACGAGAATGTTGAGTTTAGCATTCGGCGCTAATTTGTTTTCAATTTTGTACGCACGTACATCTTTAATAAATGATAATAAAAGATTAATTTCATTTTCGATGCTCTTATCGATGAGAGATTCATCGTAAAGAGGATATTTATCAAGCATAATACTTTGCAAATGTTCGGGAATGTTTTGATAAATTTCTTCAGCGATAAATGGGGTATATGGATAGATGAGAAGAATTATATTCTTCAAGACGAAGTAAAGGACTTGCTTAGTCACTTCTATCTTCGTGTTATCTCCGCTATTAAGAGCGACTTTTGACATCTCTAAATAGTTGGAGCAAAAATCATCATAAACAAAGTTATATAAATGGGATGAAGCGGCGTTAAAGTCGTATCTTTCCATATTTAAAGTGACATTTTTAATGGTCTCTTCCAAGGAATTGATAATCCATTTATCAAGTTTAGATAATTCTAAGGATTTAATATCCTGGACTTTAAAATCTTCTCCTAAGGTCATAAAGACATAGCGAGCGCTATTCCAAATCTTATTTAGATAGTTAGAAGCTGCTCCAACTTTATCTTCGATATAACGCATATCTTGACCGGGAGTGCTATTGGTCGTTAAGAAATATCGAAGCGCATCCGCTCCATATTTATCGATAATATCGATAGGATCAACTCCGTTTCCGAGAGATTTCGACATCTTTCTTCCGAGTTCATCACGGACAAGTCCGTGAATGATGACATTTTTAAAGGGCATGGCTTCATTAATCTCCACGGATTGGAAGATCATTCTGCTGACCCAGAAGAAGATGATATCATAAGCGGTTACCAAACAATCGGTTGGGAAATATCTTTCTAAATCTGGAGTCTTTTCTGGCCACCCCATTGTGGAGAAGGGCCATAAAGCGCTGGAGAACCAAGTGTCTAAAACATCTTTGTCTTGCTCGTAATTTTCAAGGTCTTTGGGTGGATTAATACCGACATAAACCTCACCGGTTACCTTATGGTAATAGGCAGGAATTCGATGGCCCCACCAAAGTTGACGGGAGATGCACCAGTCATCGATGTTTTCCATCCATTGGATAAAGACATTTTCAAATCTTTCAGGAATGAAGTGGGTCTTTTTCTCACTTCTTTGCATTTTAAGAGCGTTTTCGGCGAGTGGTTTCATCTTCACAAACCATTGCTTGGAGAGCATTGGCTCTACGACGGTGTCACTTCTTTCGGAGTGGCCGACATTATGGACGATTTCTTCTTGCTTGACGAATAAGCCTTTGGCTTTGATATCTTCTAAAAGCTTCTTTCGACATTCATAACGGTCCAAGCCTTGATATTTACCACATTTCTCATTCATCGACGCATCGGCGTTCATGATGATTGGTTTTTCAAGATGATATTTCTCTCCTAAAAGGAAATCGTTTGGATCATGAGCGGGCGTACATTTCATCGCCCCGGTTCCGAAATTGATATCGACATATTCATCGCCGATAATCGGAATTTCCTCATCATTGGCAGGATTAATGACTTTTTTACCGATATATTTTTGATAACGTTTATCT
>CAJOQN010000080.1 GCA_905236535.1 uncultured Bacilli bacterium | reverse complement strand
TCCTGGTTCATTGAAAGCGATGTGACCATCACTCCCGATACCGAGGATTTGAAGGTCGATGCCTCCGGCTTCATCGATTAATTTGTCGTATTGATTGGCGTAGCCAAGATAATCTCCCACTCCTTTTAAGACATGAGTATTCTCTTTATTGATATCAAGTTCATTAAAGAGATTCTCATTCATGAAATAGCGATAAGATTGGTGATGAGTGCCATCTAAACCGATATATTCATCCAAATTGAAGGTTTTAACCTCTTTGAAAGAGACTCTTCCTTCTTTATTGGCTTTGATTATATTTGCATAGACACCTAAAGGTGAGGTTCCAGTGGCAAGACCTAAAACAGAGTTTGGCTTGTCATTGACTTGTTTAATAAATTCTTCAGCGATTAATTTGCTGATTTCTTGTTCGTTTCCAACAATGATTTTCAAATTTATTCTCCTTTTTTCTCGACGATATCATCTTGCTTTTTGACGATGGAATGTTCGGGGAAACATCCTCTTAACATGCTGAGTGGGTACACTTGTGTATATTTTCCAACGATGGTCCCGGGATTGAGAACACTTCCGCATCCGATATCCGCATGATCTCCGAGAATTCCTCCAATTTTACGGAGTCCGGTTTCATATTCTTTATCTCCGTGAATGATAATATTTTTTCCATCACTTTTGAGATTGGAGAGAATGGAGCCGGCACCCATATGAGCGTAATTTCCTAAAATCGAATCCCCCACATAATTATAGTGAGGGACTTGGACTTTGGTTAAGAGAATCGCGTTTTTTAATTCGCTGGAATTACCAATGACACATTTATCCCCGATGATGACATTCCCTCTTAAGAAAGCCCCTGGTCTAATTTCGACATCATTTCCAATGATCAATGGTCCAATCAAGGTCGCGGTGTCATAGATTTTGACATTCTTTCCAATTAGGATATCTTTAGAATAATAGGTATAGCCTTCTAGTCCTTCTTTTATTGCTCTAGCAATAATATCTTTAATTAATGGAAGGATTTCCCATGGATATTCATGCTTTTCAAAGACTTCTTTTAAAAATGGATAATCGATGGATTCAAATAAATCTTTGGTTTTAATATTCAACTTATTCACAGATGTATCCTCTCTTCTTGATGACGTTATAGATACGATCAATATATTCATCACATTCAGAAACGGTTGGGAGTTCAAGCATGATTCTGACCACTGGTTCAGTGCCACTTTGACGGAGCAACGCTCTTCCGTTATCACCGATTTCTTTATTAATTTCTCCGAAGGCTTTTAAGACGACTTCATCGTGCATCACGGCGTTTTTATCGGTCACTCGGACATTCTTAAGCCTTTGTGGGAGGAGTTTTACGGGGGCCACTAATTTTGAAAGTTTTTCTTTTCTTTCTAAGACTTCTTCGGTCACCATAATCGCGGTTAAGACTCCATCTCCGGTGGTCGCATATTTTTTAATGATGATATGGCCGGATTGTTCGCCACCTAAGGTATAACCTTCATTTTGCATCTTTTCAAAGACGAAACGGTCACCGACTTGGGTTTGAATATTCTTCACACCAATATTCTTTAAAGCCTTGGTTAAGCCGGTGTTTGACATAATGGTAGAGACCACGGTGTCATTAGCGAGGTTCCCCTCTGCTTTAAGTTTACAAGCGAGAAGATACATAATCTTATCGCCGTCGACTTCTTTTCCATTCTCATCAACAGCGATACATCTATCCGCGTCCCCATCAAAGGCAAAGCCTAAATCTAAATCGTTGTCTTTAACAAATTTACAGAATTTTTCAATATGGGTGCTTCCAGCATCCAAATTGATGTTCAATCCATCAGGGTTGTTATTAATAACAAATGTTTTCGCTCCTAAGGCATCAAAGACACTTTTGGCAATCATCCATGAGGCTCCGTTAGCGGTGTCTAAACCGATTTTTAAGGATTTCATTGAGTGACGCGCTAAAGAAATGAGATAAGCGATATAGCGATTACGTCCACTGCTATAATCATTGATGGTTCCCACTTTTTCTCTTTGAGCGAAAGGAAGATCATCTTCTTCGATCCCAAGTTTCTTTAAATCCCCATCGATATAGGCTTCAATCAACACAGCGATGGAATCATCGATTTTTTCCCCATTGCAATTAATGACTTTAATACCATTATCATAAAAGGCGTTATGAGAGGCGGTAATCATTACCCCACAGTCAAAGAAATCTTGTCTGACGATATATGAGACGGATGGGGTTGTTGTAACATGAAGCAATTCGACATCCGCACCACTAGCAGCGAGTCCAGCGGCGACACTATATTCAAGCATATATGAGCTTCTTCTGGTGTCCTTACCGATTACCACTTTTGGACGATATCCTGGTTTTTGATTATTGAATTTAGGGTTGGAGAAGAACCATCCTAAGAATCTCCCGATTTGATAAGCGTGATAACTGGTTAGGGTTTTATTTGCTTCTCCTCTAAATCCATCAGTCCCAAAATATTTGGTTTTAACACTCCCTTCTAGTTTAATTGGAGTGTATCTCATACGATGAATAATGACGCGCTCATTTAATAAATCATCCGCAGAGACATCAAACATTTGGCAGATTTCCATAATCTTATCTATTTGTGGTAAAGAATCACCACTTTCCCATTTGGAAACGCTTTGACGCGAAATCTTTAAGGATTTAGCGAATTCCTCTTGGCTCATTCCACTCGCGATTCGAAGATGAGTGATTTTTTCGGCTATTGTCATATTTTTACCTCACGCAATTTATAGTTGCATACTTCTAAATTCTAACCATATAGATATATTTATGCAACAAAATATCAATTATTGTGTAAACTTTGCTTTACATCACTTAAAGTTGACCTCATTTATCTTCGCTATAAGATATTTTTGTTTATCTTAAAATTATTTTGCTTAAATCAAGGCTTTTTATGGTTTATCATATAAATATGGCTATCGAAGTTATTGAACAAACTCCCTATAATCCCAATGACAAGTTTGAATGCACTTGCCCTTATTGCAAATCTAAAGTTGTATACACTCGTCAGGATATTACCCCTCATCGTCATCATCCTTTTGGATATATCACTTGTCCAGCTTGTCAAAAGGTCATTTCTCATAATGAATCATATCTTCTTGAAAAAGGTGAAGGCGTCTATCATGGACAATTGATATTTGATCCACGAAAATACATCACGAGAGCCCAAAAGAAACAATACGAAGGTGATATTCGAAGATTTAAAACTTCTTTGACGGTCCTTTGTATTCTCTCTGGTGTCTCTTTATTATCGATTTTTATCAGTATCTTTTTAGATACTTTGTTCTTAATCTGGTATCCTAATATGTACGGGGGAGAAATACCTCTTGAAATGAGTATTATATTCACTTATTTATTTGAAATATCAATTTGGTTATTTGCTGTCGGCTTTATTGTATTCCTAGGTCTAGGCCTTGGAATTAACATCCCGAAAATCTCTAATCGAAAACGTCATCTCCGTAAAAAGATTTATGAGGATGAATTAGAAAAACATGGTCAAGAATAAGACCATGTTTTTATATAATAAAAAGATATTATGCTTCTTGGATACAACCACTCTTTTTAAGCGCGAATTTTGAGAGCAAAGGACCCACTAATTCATAGACCAAGGTACTCGTTAATATAATCGCGACGATTAAGACAGCCACTTCTTTTGTGGCTTCGTGTTCACTAAATAAAGTTCCGGCGGTGGTCGCTAAGCCAATGGCCACCCCAGCTTGTGGAATTAAAGCAAAGCCAAGATATTTTTTGACCTTCGCATCACATTTTGTGCTCGAGGCCCCAATAAAGGCTCCCAGATATTTGCCAAACACTCTAAAGAGAATATATGCTAAAGCGACCCCTAAGATGATTAATCCACGACGGTTAAAGAAGATTGATAAATCAAGAGAGGCTCCACTTATCACAAAGAACATCATATATATCGGAGAGGTAAAACGATCCATAAAATCGAGAGTTTTACCATCATCTTTAGTGAAGTTTGTGTAGATCGCTCCCGCCATCATGCACATTAATAAGGATGAGAGCTCAAAACCACCCATCACTGGAAGTTTAAATAAAACATATAAACCTAAAGCGATAAAGATTGAAACAATACAAAGTATTAATCGATTATTACGACTTTGGAAGAACCCGTTTAAAAGAGAGATAAAGAATCCTAAAACAACCCCAAAACCCAAGGAGATAAGAATCTCAATTAAAGGTTTAAGAATCATTTTATAGACATCAAATGATCCGCCTCCCGCGATTCTCATCGCGATTTGAAAGAGAATAGAGAATAAAATTAAAGCCGCCGCGTCATCTAAGGCGACGACTGGTAAAAGAGTGTCGACGAGCGGTCCTCTCGCTCGATATTGTTTGATGACCATTAAGGTCGCGGCCGGGGCGGTCGCACTAGCGATCGCTCCTAAGGTTAAAACCAGTTCCCAAGAGACAACATTTGGAATGATGAAATGAATGATAACCATCGCTCCTAAAACCAAGATGGAGGCCATCAAAGCTTCAAAAATAGTAATGATAATGACTCTCTTTCCAACGGCTTTTAACACTGACTTCTTAAAAGAAGTCCCAATTGAAAAAGCAATGAAGCCTAAAGCCACGGTCGAGACCCAACCAATTCTTGAGGTATAAGAATAAATAAGGCTTTCTTTGATATTCTCATAGGTGAAATTATTAAAGAATAGACCAAAGACAAAGGGCCCCATCAAAATCCCAGTGATGATGTAACCAGTGACATTTGGGAGTTTTAATAGCTTCATTAATCTTGTCGATAATAGACCGACAAGCAAGAGAAGTCCAAGATAGATGAACAAAGGAAATTCCATAATCTTAATTAGATGCTTCCCTCATAGTCATTGAGATTTTTAGAAAACATAAAACCTTTGATGTCTTTAAAATTATTGGTGAACTTGCGGATGATATTTTTTAAATCTTCAAGTTTGTTTTCCTCTAAAACAAATAAACAAAGAATAGATTCTTGAATCTCACTTTTTTCAAAATGACGAAGATTGTAAAAATGATGATCTTCCGGATAATATTCCACGGCTCTTCTAAGTGATTCAGTGGAGACCACAGTGGCGTTATAACCTTGTTGATTAAGTTCTTGAAGCGTATCGTAGGCTTCTTTTCCACTTTTGATAACTAAATATAAAATCTTTTTCATAATTATCACCTACCACCTGAATTGTATACTCTTTTTAACATTTGTTAAGAATAAAAATAACATCTTTTAAATAAAGAGCCTTTTTTTAAAAAAATAATCTCCTTCGATTGAGGGAGATGATTAAAAATTTTAAATAATCCTCTAATCTATTTAATGGCTTCTTTTTTAGCATTAAAGGCCTCAATTAAGGTGATAACCAATAATCCTAATAATAAGACCATCATACTTAAAGCTAGATACCATTGATAAAGGAAGAAGAAGGAAAAAGATGGAAGGGTGATCGCTCCGACAAGAATGAGGGAATAAAAGGTCATTTTCATCTTTTTAAGATTAATGATTATCACATAAACACACATTCCTAAAATCGAAGTTAAATAGAGGAATCTAAAAATATAGACAAAGATTTCTTTGATGGGTTCGTTCATCAATAATAAATCACCGCTGAAAAGGATCAAGGATTCAATGAATGTCAAAACAAGTCCTAAGAGGAATAAAAGGGTGACGATGAGATATGTAAAGATATATCTAAGGACTTTCATCTATTTAAACCACGCTTTCATTGTTTCATCAGAAACAAAATCATATAAAACGATACCTCTATCGCTATAATTAGAGATTTCTTTGTTAATCCAAGGATTGATATCTTTAGCGATGCTTGGAGCGTATGAAGGTGGGAAATAAGAAGTATCATAAGCGCTTAAAAAATTAATCTTTAAATCATGACCAGTTTCATTGAAGCATTTAATGATTTCTTCTTTCTTTTCATCACTGTTATTCACTTTATATTTATCTTGGACCAAGATATTTAAATCATTTAGGACAAAGGTCTCACTATTTCTCCATCCATTCATGCCATTAATGCCAATCGTATTATTACTATAACGGGAAAGTAAAACAATCTTCCCTCTGATATCCCCGAGTTTCACTGGAATCGTGCGATCGATAATCCAAGATGAATTGATATGCTTTTTCAAAGCATCCTCAAAGGTAATATCACTATTAGAAGAATCAACTTCTTCTTTGATTGACATTATAATGGTTTCACTTGGATGCTTATTTAAGAATTGTTCAACCGTATGAGTGACATTTGTAAAATTGATATTTTGGTCGATAAAACCGTGATAGCCCTCTAAGACATTGTTTTCAAGTTTTAAACGGATATCTAAGAATCTAATTCCGAGGTTTAATTGATCATTTAAAGAAAGAGACTGACATCTTCCTGAAAGATCACCGATCGAGGTTCTCGCGAGAGTGTCATGGCTTCCAGGAATATTGATATTTTTGAGGGCGATATCATCGGAAAGCTCACTCATCCATTCTTGATATTGAAGATTATTATTTCTTTGAGTAAGGATTGGGGTAAAGCCTAAAAAAGCGGAAATCATGATTCCACATGACACTGAAACAATGACAATGGTCTTTTTTATTGATGATTTCATATCTTAATTATGACAAATTTTTGTCAAAAAATATTTAACAAAAATATCACTTATCCTACTAAATAAGTTTAAAACAATATTTTAATGGTCATATGAGAGTTCAAATTATAAATAATTTTACTAGATATTTAATCGCATTAAAGGCAATTTTTACCCTTATTCTTCATTAACCCACTGATAAAGAAACATTTGAGTTCTCACACTCATATAGGCCCCTTCTTTAAGCATTTTTCTTATTTCTTCTTTAGTGTACCATCGCGCAGTGATTTCTTCATTTTCATAGCATGATCCTGTAATCTCTCCAGTGCATTTAGCAATGACAATATTCATCATTTCATCACTGGTCCCAGGAAGGGCAAAACTTGGAGGAAGGACATCAATTAATTCCACGAGATCAAGACCCGTTTCTTCTTTTAATTCTCTTTTTGCGGCCTCCAAAGGAGTTTCTCCTTCATCGATTAAGCCAGCCGGAAAATTATAGACATAATTATTGGTCGCCAATCTAAATTCTTTTTCAAGCAAGACTTTGGATTTATCTAAAGAATAGGCGACAAAACCCACTCCAAAAGAACGGGTTTTACCAAATGTTTCCATCGTTAAATTTTTATCACGAGAAGTGAATTCGTATTCTTTTAGATGATGTTTATTGTTTTCGTATGTGGCGATATAATAGGAAAGATATTTTCCTTCGTATATTTTCTTTAAAGATTTTAATTTCATATATTATTTAACAACTTCGAGTTTGATAAGATTAGTGGGGGATTTTTTAATACCAACCGCTCCGCCGGTCAAGACGACATGGTCATCTTTTTTCAAAGAGAAGATCATTTTTGCTAAATTAAGAGCGTTGTTAAACATTGGAGTGGTATGTTCAAAACGTCCAGTAATCGCGGGAGTAACACCCCAAGATAAAGCAAGCTTATACCAAACTTTTTCTGAAGTGGTGACTCCGAGAATATCAATTGGACAACGGAAACGTGAAATCATTCTCACCGTCGCTCCTGATAAAGAGGACACAACAATGACTTTGGCATTGACGTCGATGGCCATATCGCAAGTCGCATGACTGACCGCATCAATTGAATTTCTGATTTCGAAATTTTGTTCTAAGAATAGTTTTCGATAATTAATTTTACTTTCGGTAAATTCGGCGATTTGGGCCATGTTTTTGACCGCTTCAACTGGGTATTTCCCACTGGCGGATTCTCCTGAAAGCATAATCGCACTGCTCCCATCATAAACCGCGTTTGCAACATCGCTGATTTCCGCTCTCGTTGGACGAGGATTATTAATCATCGATTCAAGCATTTCCGTAGCGGTGATGACCACCTTTCCCATCATACGGCATTTCTTAATGAGAGATTTTTGAATAGAGGGAACTTCGATGAAGGGGACTTCCACTCCTAGATCACCACGAGCGACCATCACCCCATCCGCAACTTCACATATTTCTTCGATGTTATCAACACCACTTCTATTTTCAATTTTGGCGATGATTTCAATGTCTTTACCTCCATTTTCATCTAAGAAACGACGCATATCGAGCAAATCTTGTTTACAAGAAACAAAGCTTGCAGCGACGAAATCGACATCGTTTTCAATGCCAAAGAGGAGATCGTCTTTATCTTTATCAGATAAGAAGATTTGTTTTAAATGTTTATTAGGGAATGACATTGATTTACGGTTGGAGAGAACTCCACCGATGGCGACTTTTGTGATGATGTCGTTATCCTTAATTTCTTTAACAATGAATTTCACTAACCCATTGTTGACGAGAATGACATCACCAGGATTAAGTTCTTGATTGAGATTTATATATGACACACTAACTTTGTTTTGATTTCCCACAATCTCTTCAGTGGTGAAGATAAATTCATCCCCGGCTTTTAATTTGATGGAATCGTTTTCAAAAGTCCCAATGCGATATTCAGGACCTTTAGTGTCAAGCATAATAGCGATAGGAAGATTTAAATCTTCTCTCACTTTTTTAATCATCTCAAAACGGGCTTTATGTTGTTCATGAGAGCCATGAGAAAAATTGCATCTTGCCACATTCATTCCTTCTCTTGCCATCTCGATAAGAATTTCTTCATTATCGCTGGAAGGACCAATGGTACATATAATTTTTGTTTTTCTCATAATCTTACCCTCATAAAGATTTACAATCTTTGATAATATTTAACAACAAGAAGCAAATAAAAGTGAATAAAAATCTCATTAACTTTTATTTATATCAGAAAATCTTGATAAATATTCTCAAAAAGAGCGGTTTATCCGCTCATAAATGATAATTATATAAAGATGTTAAGTCTCTTCCTTAAAATCCACTAAAGCTATTAATGAACTTTAAGGAAGAGCCAGGAAAGGTCAGCTTCCTGGAGTTCCTTAGTTCTATTAGATATGCATCTTCTATAGAACTGTATTAGAAGGGAAGTTCGGATTCCCTTTTAAAAGTTTTTATTGTTCTTTTCTCTTCTTAAGG
>CAJOQN010000079.1 GCA_905236535.1 uncultured Bacilli bacterium | reverse complement strand
TCGAACTCTCGCACCAGTTGCCCGATCTACTTCCTTAGCAGGGAAGCCCCTTCACCAACTTGGGTACTACTCCAGCGCGTTTCTTATAATATCACAAGAACACGTTTTTTTAAAAGAAATTAATATGCTTTTGCAAAAAGAACAACTTTAGAGGCTTTCTTTCCACAAACAGGGCAAACATCATCGAATGGTGTTTGATTAAATGGTAGGCATCTCGCGGTCGCGTTTGTAAGCTCTTTAATCTTATCTTCACAAGCTTGATCTCCGCACCACATCATTTTGGCATATCCACCTTTTTCCAAAGCAGCGTTTAATTCATCCATGTTATGGACTTCGGTCACATGGTCTAAAAGATAGCGTAAGGCTTTGTCATACATCTCTTTATGAATGCTTTCAAATAATAATTTGATTCTTTCGACGACATCATCGTTATTCACTACTTCTTTGGTTCCGTCGTGACGTTTAGCAATGGTGACCACACCTTTTTCGATATCACGTGGGCCGATCTCCACTCTTAAAGGAATGCCTTTCATCTCATATTCAGAAAATTTCCAACCCGCACTTCTATCAGATTCATCAAGTTTGACACGGATGCCAGCATCTTGGATCTTTTTGGCAATTTCTCTTGCAGCAGGAATGACTCCAGGTTTATTTTGAGCGACTGGAACAACCACTACTTGGATAGGCGCGACAAAAGGAGGTAACACTAAGCCATTATCATCACCATGAACCATAATAATAGCCCCAATTAATCTGGTAGAAACACCCCAGGAGGTTTGATGAGGAGAATATAATTTTCCATCTCTTCCTTGATATTTAATACCAAAAGCTCCAGCAAATCCGTCACCAAAATAATGAGTTGTTCCACTTTGGAGAGCTTTTCCGTCTGGCATCAAGGCTTCGATAGAATATGTTTCTAACGCTCCAGCGAATTTCTCTTTATCGGTTTTACGACCTTTGGTAAATGGAATCGCAAGAATCTCTTTTCCTAAATTATCGTAAATATCTAACATGCGAAGAGTTTCAGTTCTTGCTTCTTCTTCGCTTTCATGCATGGTATGACCTTCTTGCCAGAGGAATTCGGCACCTCTTAAGAATGGACGAGTGGTCTTTTCCCAACGGACGACTGAACACCATTGGTTATAAAGCATTGGCAAATCGCGATAGGAAGAAATGACTTTTGCATAATGTTCGCAGAATAAAACTTCACTGGTTGGACGGATGATTAAGGGGTCATCTAAATCTTCTTGACCACCTTTTGTGCAAATCAAACATTCAGGAGCGAATCCAGAGATGTGATCCTTTTCTCTTTGAAATAATGAGGTTGGGATGACACTTGGCATATAGACATTTTGGTGTCCTGTTTCTTTAAACTTCTTATCTAAATAATGTTGGATTTCTTCCCAAATGGCATAGCCATAAGGACGATAAATGATAAAACCTTTGACGGATGAATAATCCATTAATTCGGCTTTTTTACAAATGTCGGTGTACCACTGAGCAAAATCCACTTCTCTTGGGGTAATGGCCTCGTTTTTAATTTGTTTGTTTTCCATACATGAAACCTTCTTTTAACTAAATATATTTATCACCCATTTGTCCGAGTTTTTCCATCTTCTTCTTATCGATTGGTAGAAACATATCGTTTGAAGATGCGACAACTTCAGAAGAAACATAGGAAATCCCGGATTTAATGATAAGTTCAATCGCTGACCAGGTGGAAACATCGGTCGCGATAATGGGCTTTTTAAATTTAAGCAATTGTTCGATGAGGGTGTGAATAGATAGACGAATACGGTTATTCATTTTAATTTCACCCATCATGTTTGCACCAGCGATGAAATAATCAAAATTGTAATACACTGATGGATCGAGCAATAAGTTTTTATCTTCAAGTAAAAGCGCGAGTTCATATCCGTTGGCGTGTAGTGAGGAGAAGCTCTGGTTTAACACTGATAAATCAGAAGAATTCTCGTTGACTTCTTGCTCATCAAGCATCAAGACAATTTTAGCGTTTTCACTATCAGGAATTTCTTTGATTATCTCCACAATATTGGTGACATCAATAAGGGAGAGAAGGAAGAATAAACGATGGTTTGGATCTTGCTTCTCACTATTGAATTTAGGAATGATATTGTGACAGACATGGGATAATAAATTTCTATTTTCCCCACTCTTTTCCGCATATTTTGATAGTTCAAGATAGGAAGAATACGGGGAATTATAAGCACGAACATATTCAAAATATCCAAGAATTGATTGGGTTTTTGAATCAATAATTGGTCTAAATAAGTATCTTAAATTCCTACTCTTCATCAATTCAATAATCGTGTCACGAGAGTAAGCAATTTTGAGTTCTGGTGAAGTCGTCTTTTGATAAAGAAGAACATTTTGTTCGTTTTGTTGTGCTTCAATACATGCTTCTTGAGCGTGTTTTAACATCTCTGGGAAGTCTTGATAGAACAAAGCGTTTTCCACGACCCCAATCGAATAACCAATGGAACCAACAAAACCATTGAGAGCAATAGCTTTATTCAAGGAGTGAGAAATGGAACTGGCAAAATGCATCGCATCATCTTTGTTCGAGATTCTTAAATCCACTAAAATCATTTCGTTAGATGAGATATCGACGATTTGACGAGGATTCTTTGATTGAGACACAAAGGGGTAGATTTCATTTTTTAAGGTCATCGACATAAATCTTTCAACTTTATCATTGGTTAGGACCTTTTGTTTGATATAGAAAAATCTAATAGCGAAAGTAAAACCATAAATCGATCTCTCTTTGGCGATGATTTGTTCCATCACGCTTCTTTTTACCACGCCGACAACCATACCTTTTTTACGTCTAGAGACGTTGTTAATAGGAGTGATATATCTTAATATATGGTTTTCGATGTGAATTAAACCATCGAGATGATTGTATTTCACAAGTTTGAGAAGAGAGAAATAAGGGTTCTTTTCTTTTTCAATAACCGCGTCCGCTTCTAAATAAGGCTCAACATCGTTATGAGAACAAATATTAAAAATCCATTGTTTGATTTTTTCTCTATCGTTTGGATGGAAACGGTCATAGAATTCTTGAAGGTCCATCATTCTCTTTTCTTGAATGTTGGAACGAGAAAAATAGGTAACGATATTACGTTTAACATTAATCACATAAATTCTAAGATTGTCTCTTTCAGATTGGATAACCATCTCTTTCTTCTTTAATTTGATATTTGAAACCACCAAAACAAAAATGACCACAATCAACACAAGAAGTAAAAAAGCAAGGATGGAGAAGAAGAGAATAAAATTTAAATCAGTAAAATCCCACCATTTCATACAACATATAGTATAAAGAAAAATTGTGAATAATGCATTCACAAAATTTTT
>CAJOQN010000078.1 GCA_905236535.1 uncultured Bacilli bacterium | reverse complement strand
TGGGGCGGATGATCGGAATTGAACCGACGAATGCCTGGTTCACAGCCAGGTGTGTTAACCACTTCACCACATCCGCCGCAGTGTTATCAATATAAAATAAAGATACTGATTTGTCAAAGACAATTAAAAATCCAAGTCATATTCGGCCTGGACTATCTAATTATTTGCTTAAGAAGGCGATGTAACCTTTATAAGCTTCAAGTAAATCAACCTTGGAAACTATCTCCATCGGCGCGTGCATATTGAGCACGGGGATACCTGCATCAATAACGTTCATATTATAGTTCCCTAAGATGTAGGCAATTGTTCCTCCACCACCTTGGTCAACTTTGCCAAGTTCAGCATTTTGCCAATTGACTTTGTTCTCATCCATAATCTTTCTAATCCATGCATAATATTCTGGATTGGAATCGTTAGAACCACTTTTACCACGTGAACCAGTATATTTGTTAAAGACGAGTCCAAAACCTAAATAGGCGGCATTTTTAGAGTCGTTGACGGAAGGATATAAAGGATCAAATCCGGCAGAGACATCGCTGGATAACATCTTGGAGTTGGTCATCGCCACTCTGGCGAGATATAAAGCATCTTGTTTTCCTAAAAGATTGAATAATCTCGCGATGGTGTTTTCAAAGAACAAGGATTGAGCACCTGTTGCTCCAACAGAACCAATTTCTTCTTTGTCGACAAGGATACAACAAGCGGTATATTCGACTTTTTTGGTATCCAATAAGGCTTTTAAAGATGTATATGCACAGCTTCTATCATCGTGTCCATAGCCAGCGACCATCGAACGGTCTAAGCCATAGTCTCTTGCTTCTCCAGCAGGAACCACTTCAATTTCAGCAGAGACAAAGTCTTCTTCCTCGATATCATATTTCTCTTTTAAAAGATTAAGGATATATTTTTTAGCGTTGACCGCGTCTTTTTCTTCATCGAAACGGATGTTGCCTAAAGTAATATCTAAAGCTTCGCCTTCAATAACTTTGGCTCCTGGTTTTTGAAGTTGATCAGCGGAGAGGTGAATCAATAAATCACCAATTCCTAAAACGGGGTCTTTTGGATCATCACCAACATTGAAATCTACAGTTGTTCCATCTTTTTTGATGATGACTCCTCTAAGGGCTAATGGGCGAGCGGTCCATTGATATTTTTTAATACCACCATAATAATGGGTGTCCGCTAAAGCGAATCCGTTTGATTCATATAATGGATTTTCTTTGAAATCGATTCTTGGGGAGTCGATGTGCGCTCCTAAAATTCTTAAGCCTTCTTCAAGTGGTTTTTTGCCGATGATGAAGGCACAGACATTTTTATTTTTATTAATGACATAAATTTTATCACCAGCTTTAAGTGATTTAACCTCATCAATATTTTTAAATCCTTTTTCTTTTAAAAGTCTTTCAGCGTAGATAGTGACTAATCTTTCCGTTTTTCCAAAGGAGAGAAAATCCTTATATCCTTCGGCAAAATTCATAACTTCAGAGAGGTCTTTTTTATATTTGTTCCAAGCATTTTTACGATACATAATCATTCCTCCGTAACAATGAAAATATCTTAAAACATTTCACTAAATTTTTGTAGTGAAATGCTTAAATATATATGAAAAACGCCGCAGATGCGACGTCTTTTCCTTATTTTTTTAACGATGAATAGCGTGGAAGGCAACACCGACATTATTCGGGCCACAGTGACTTCCAGCCGTGGGATTAACCCAGACGACATTGATTTCAAGGTCATCACCAAATTGCTTTTTAATCATCTCTTTTAAAGGCTGAACTTCTTTTGGAGCGTTGGTATGGCCGATGATGATTTCATGACCTTTGATATCATCGTCGAGTTTAACCATATAATCAATGATTTTTTGAAGGGTTTGATTTTTGCCTCTCGCTTTATCGATGGAATCCATGACTCCGGCTTGAGACATATTAATAATTGGATGAACGCCAATTAAAGTCCCCATAAAGGCTTTAAAGCCTGAGACTCTTCCACTTCTAGCGAAAAAGCCTAATAGTTTCTTATTATGTATATGTCTTAATGCGTCTCTTTGCGTCTTTTTTTCGATGGACTTTTGTAGTTCTGTGGTGAGGTCCA
>CAJOQN010000077.1 GCA_905236535.1 uncultured Bacilli bacterium | reverse complement strand
TACTGCGACATTTACTAATGCAGCGTTCACTACTCAAACTAGTGATATTTCATTGCCAGCAACTGGACATGATTGGGGAACTCCAACTTATGAATGGTCTGCTGATAATACAAAGTGTACCGCAACTGTTGTGTGTTCCCATGATGCTACTCATGTAGATACTGAAACTGTAAACGTAACAAGAGATGCCTCAGTGCCTGATTTTGACAATCCTGATACCGTGGCGACGATTACTGCAGATTTCACGAGTTCTTATTTTGATGATCAAACTAAAGTGGTTACAGAAAAATACTATGGTCAGTTTCCTATTGCGAACGATACTAAAACCCTTGTTAAATATGGTTTATATCCACAAACACATGTCAACGATTCTGATTTAGTTACTGCTCTTAATGAATTAACCACTCCAGAATCTAATGGCTGGTATCTATACAACGATGAATACTATGCCAAACTGGATGAAGTCGATCCACATTCTGTTGGACTTTCATTCAACGATGGCGAAATTATCGCGAGCGGAGAAATCTATTGGTTCAAATGCGAGCCAATCGTCTGGGACGTCTTATCCAACGACGACGGGGAATACTTTGTGCTCTCGCATATCTTGCTTGACGCCCACCGCTTTGGTGACTTCTCAAACAATTACGCGAATTCAGAGATTCGCTCATGGCTCAACAACGATTTCTATAATTCCGCCTTTGCGTTAGGCAACAGTAATATTCTCACAACAACTGTCGATAACAGCGCGGCCACGACAGATTCAGCAAGCAATCCTTATACCTGCGACAACACCCAAGACAAAGTCTTCTTGCCGAGCTACCAAGATTATATCAATTCTGATTATGGCTTCTCAGCATCAGCTCTTCCAACAGACACTAGACTCTGCGAGAACACGGACTGGACGGTGGCCAGGGAGGGTTCGTCATACCCAGTGTATTATTCCCGTTCCATCTCATCTTCATCCAGCTCTACTTACTACTATCTTACTTATATATGGTTTGATGGCGGCTTCAGTACGTACCCTACCGTTGTTGTCTCTGGTGTCCGCCCCGCCATTACAATCAACATCGCGTAGCTGGCGAAGCAATAATCAAAGCAATCAAATTACTGTCTCAAATCAAATGACAGAGAATTCGTTCTCGCATTCCTGGCGTTGATGGCTCAATCATCCATAGAGACAAAACGATCACATTTAAATTCTATTACGGACAAGAAGTTAGGGTGTAAAAGCTCTAACTTTTTTGATGAAATGAGCACATCCAAATGCTGGACTTCAAATTTTTGCGCAAGACTTCAAATTTTGACGAAGAACTTCTGTGTTAGAGTTTTTCTTTTTTTAGTTTTAAATTTGATGTTGATTAAATAATGATTTTTGGAATCATATTAACATGAAACGCATCATTATCATTGACAATAAGAAACAAGCAATCAAAGACTTAGAACAGTTTAAAAATAAGCATTATGAAGCTATTGATATTGAGTTTGCTAATGTACATTTGCTTAAACTAAATGATCTTATAAACTATAAACTATTCTATAAAAACAGTCTTTTTGTAAGATCATCAACTCTTTGGGAAATTATGCAACCAGTTGGGAAAGGTGGTAAGCATCATCGTAGATTGGAACCAAAAGAGATTGTAGATGCTTTATTCTCTCTAAAGGATTCTATAAATCTTATTCTAATAGATACGTCGCTATAGTAGTGGGAAATACAAATCATCCTGTATTGATGATTGTGATAGAGTTTAATGCGGGTTTAGAAAACAACCGTAATGCAGATATAAATAAACTTGTGGCCATTTACCCAAAAAAGAATTTCAACAAACTAAAAAAACATCTTAAGCAAAAAGATGTTTTATACAAAAAATGAGAACCGAACGTGGCACCAATCGCCATACCTTGGATTCTCGAAAAGATTATAGCGCAAGCGATCTATTTAAACAATTGTTGGAGATGTAATTATATGGATAAGAAAATTTTTATAAACATTATTGCCGCAATAAATCTGTCAAGTAACGCAAAATTATTCATTAGAACAATGAATATCTTTGACTAAATAAATTTTAAGAGAATAATAATTATATGGCCGTATTAAATTTCGATTATACATTAGCAACTTTTCTTAAATTTAAAAAGGATATCGCCAAGCTGCTTCACATTATCGTAATATTTACGCAACTTTTCTTTGTAGGCTTTTATATTTATCAAATAGTGACCAATGTCAATAGAGTAGTAATATTAGTTATCTATACAAGTTTATTAACTTTATCTATTCTCTATTTGACGTTCTACTTAATACAAATAGCTGGCAAATTTAAAAGCCTTAAAAGAAAACATTCTAGATTAGTTCGCACAATCTACCATATCGGTAAATATATCTTTAAAGCCGGCTCTTTAGGTTTAGCCATATACCAAATAGTGGCAATAGAGACAACTCAAACGTTGATTTTTATCACAGCGGTATCCACATTTGTCTTGTTACTAAACATCATCTCAGAAGTGGTAATCACTTATATTGATAAAAGTATTGATAGACTTATCGTCGCTTTTTACATGGATAGAGAGAGCAATGTTCTTAACAAACTCATCAGCGGAGATTTGGATCGTAATAACTTTGTTATTCCAAATGAAGAAGCTTTAAAAGAAAAGATTCGCTTAGACAAAGAAAAGTTTATTAAACCTACCCCAATTAATGAGGAAGATAATTCTCCTTGGTGGATGAGGAAGATGACCAATTACCTAGATAAACGTGTTAATAAAGTCAAAAAAAGAAATCGTTGAACCTGAAATAATGTAATCATTGGCAAAATAATTAAGATATATGTCGCATGTCGACATTTTTCGTCGTGGAGAGTGAAAGTTGCCTAGTTCATTAAATAATTATTCTATAATCGCTTTTTTAGAAGCAGATTCTAAGATTGTATTATCGTATTTATTACTAGCTTTTGGTTTTTGACGATCAATTAACCAAGTAATCCAATAATTAATGTTATAGACGACGAACCCTATAAGAGCAAAACCTAATATATATATTAATAAGAATAAGATATAGGGGACTTTTGGTTGCATATCCACAAGAATTGGTAATTCACATTGGTAATGGCTAGAAATATAAAACATATTAAACGAATCGCCACTTTCTTTTAAAACTTGATACATTATTTCATTCATAATCATTGCATTAATTAAAAAGAAAGCAAATATTGGTAAGGCTTTTAAATAGCTCCAATAATTCAGTTTATTATGGTAATAAACATATAAATAAATGCCTAAGACTAATTGCATGCCATGGTGAATCATCGTATGAATATCAATGCCCATATTATATGTTTCAAAAACATTACCTGGGGCAAGCATGACTGCTAGACCAGCAAAGAGACTGAAGGTAGTGGCAAAAACAATCGCCCCTTCTTTAATGAAAGCGGACACTTTATTTGAGGCTTTATTTAACGCGATAAATGGGATAAATGTTAATGGAGTCGCGCAGAATTGATATGGAAAAGCATACCATTGATAATGCCAATGGATGTGATTTTCACTATCAAAACTATAAGAGAAAACAAATTGTTTATAGATTTCTAAAAAGACAAGAACACCCCAAATAATCATTAAGATTTTAGCAAGATTTTTTTCTTTGATCTTGCGTGCAAAGACACATAATAAAACGGTTAAAATTACCATTAACGCTAATGAGATGATATGAAATGGTCCGTATGGGGTCATTTTTTCTGGAATGGGGAATTGAATAAATTTTAAAAAGTCCATAATAACCAATAGCGCTTCTAGCGCAACGCATTTAATTTTATCTTAATACTGATAATTTGCAAGAAAAGCTCATTCTAGGAGCATTTTTTTGATTTCACCAGCATCAACAACGTTTCTATTCTCAAGTTTTGTATTATCAACCTTTACTTTTGGTATATTAAAAGAAAACATAACTAAAACTGGTGAAACTGGGATATTGAAAAAGAACACCGACATTTATTTAGTTTAGATATCAAAAATTACAAGAACTAAAATAAGTTTATAAAGACAAAGCAGAAGGCGATGTAACTATCAGAGCTAGAATTGGTGATGTTACTGGATCAATAACGCTTCACTTCATAGGCCGCTGACATCAAAAAGAATTAGAAAAAAGACTCCAAAAATGAACTGTACCCCTCCTCCTGTTGTGTCCAGGATTTGGGGTACAGTTCAAAGAAGTAGACTCTTTTTATTTTTTTATAATGATAACATTATCATCTTGATAATCAATGAGGTAGTGGTTCTTAGTGTCTATTTTTTGAGCGATAATCTCATTCGCCACAAAGGTTTCGACCTTGTTTTGAATGAATCTTTTAATGGGTCTTGCTCCAAAGATTGGAGAATAAGCGCTCTCTAAAATCCATTCTTTTAATGTCTCAGAGAAATCGATATTGAAGTGCGATTCATCTAATCTTCCTTTTAAAAGCGATAACATCTTCGAGACAATCTTTGATTGACTCTCTTTGGAGAGAGGATTGAAGTAGACGATTTCATCAATACGGTTGAGGAATTCTGGTTTAAAGGTTTGATGTAACAAGGCTTCAACTTTATCCCTTTCTCCATTAAGGAGATATTCACTTCCTAGATTTGAAGTCATAATAATAATCGTATTTTTAAAATCGACAACACGACCTTGACTATCGGTGAGTCTTCCATCATCGAGCATTTGAAGCAAGAGGTTAAAGACTTCGGGGTGAGCCTTTTCAATCTCATCAAATAAAACGATAGAATAAGGATTTCTTCTTACTTTCTCGGTGAGTTGACCGCCTTCTTCATAACCGACATATCCTGGAGGAGCGCCAATAAGACGAGAGGTGCTATATTTCTCCATATATTCACTCATATCGATACGAATAATATGAGATTCACTATCAAAGAGTGATTCCGCTAAGGCTCTTGCCACTTCGGTTTTACCCACGCCAGTGGGGCCTAAGAAGAGGAAGGAACCAATCGGTCGATTCATATCCTTGATTCCTGCTCTTTGACGGAGAATCGCATCGCTCACCAAAGATAGAGCCTCATCTTGACCGATGACCCGACGTTTCAAAGTCTCTTTTAAATCTAAGACTTTCTCACGGTCTCCCTTTTCAATCTTTGAAAGGGGGATGTTGGTCATCTTGGAGATAATTTTTGCGATGGCTTCTTCATCCACAACTTCAGAAAGAAGTCTTTCTTCTTTGTTATCGACATCAAGCTCTTTGAGCTTTTTCTCTAATTCAGGAATGGTCTTATATTGAAGTTGACCCGCTTTTTCATATTCGGAATGAGATAAGGAGACATCAAGATCAAATTTGGCTTTTTCGAGCGCTTCTTTAATCTTTTTAATCTTGGTAATTTCTTCTTTTTCTTTATTCCATTTTTGGTTGAGCTTCTCATCTTCCTCTTTTAAAGAAGAGAGTTCTTTTTCAATGTCGTTTAGACGACGTTTAGAAGCATCGTCACTCTCTTTTATG
>CAJOQN010000076.1 GCA_905236535.1 uncultured Bacilli bacterium | reverse complement strand
TGAGGTTGCTGGTGCAAATCGTGTCGTCTGTACCGACTTACACGCTGCACAACTGGTTGGCTTTTTTTCAATTCCAGTCGATGACATCTCGCCAATTCCACTTTTTTATAAATATTTAAGTTCATTAAATCTTGAAGATGTTGTTTGCGTTTCTCCAGATCATGGGGGAGTTGGAAGAACGACAAAATTAGCGGAGAAATTCAACGCTCCTCTAGCTATTATTGATAAAAGAAGACCGCAGCCAAACAAAGCAGAAATTCTCTCCATTGTAGGTGATGTGAAGGATAAGACTTGTATTATTGTTGATGATATTGTGGATACCGCCGGAACATTGGTTTTAGCCATTGAAAAATTGTATGAATTAGGGGCTAAAAGAATTTTCGCAGTCGTCTCACATGGTGTTTTAAGCAATGATGCCATCGCTAAAATCGATGGTTCACATTTAGAAAAATTGATTATTACAGATTCCATTCCTTTAAAAGAAGAAAAGAAATCTAACAAGATCGAAGTTGTTTCTTTAGCGCCTTTATTTTCAAAGATTATTTGTGCTTTAGAAGAGGGTGCCTCTCTCCATGAAGTCCACCAAAAATATGTCGAGGAAAATCAATAATGGGCAATATTATTCTCAGCGAAGAAGAAATCAAAAAGATTTGTCAAAGAGTGGCAGGAGAAATCACTGAAGCTCTCAAAAACGATGAAAAAATCCCGGTTTTTGTCGGGGTTTTGAAAGGTTCTCTCAATTTTATGATGGATTTGATGAAATATATCAAGTTCCCAATTTATAACGATTATATCCAAATTTCTTCATATCAAGGGACAACTTCAAGCGGGAAGATTAGACTTGTCAAAGACTTGTCTTTTGACTGTGAAGGACGTTCAATTATCATCATTGAAGATGTTATTGATACCGGCTTATCAATGCATTATTTAATCGAACATATGAAAGTTCATAATCCAAAAAGAATTTATGTCTGCGCTTTATTTGATAAGTCATATGCGAGGGCTATTGATGTTAAAACGGACTTCATTGGTGTCAAATTAGATCATAATGTTTTCTTGATGGGTTATGGCTTAGACTATAATGAACTCGAAAGAAACGTTCCTTATGTTTATGGAGCGGATAAAGAAGATGTTGAACGTCTTCAAAATGCATTAGATAAGGATAATATGTAGTTTATTTACTTTTTTCCTCAATAGTTAACAAAAATGCATTAAAGTGTTAAAATAATCTAGTAAGTTGAACACCATCAATAAAATACTAGATTTTTTTGGTTTAAATAAAAATTCAAAGTATGTGGCCAAATATATTCGAGAAACCAATGTTTGAAGCGGCATTGGTGATATATAGATTTAAAAATATATTTTAGGAGGATTTATGAAAAAATATTTTAACCCCACACTCTTATTATTGTTAGCCTTTCCTTTAATCTCTCTTTCGGGATGTAAAGGCCAAAACAATAACCCCTCTGATTTTGACCCAGACGAAGGCCAAAATGAGATCCCTGATCAATCGGAGAATTATGATTCTATCTCTAGTGCGGTCGCTGCCCTTAAAGATTCTTTGACCGATGATCAAAAAAACACTGCTTTGCCATCGTCTTATGAATCTAGTGTCTATGCGATTACCGCTGCTGGTGATTATTATTTTAGTGGCGCTTTAAGCGGGGCTATTAGTGTTAGCAAAAACGCTGGTAATGTCCATATCTATTTAGATAATGTGACCTTAAGCGTTGAAAATGACAGCCTTATTTCGTCTAAAAAAGGAGCGAATGTCACCATTACTTTAATTGGAACCAATACCTTATCCAATTCTGGTGATAGTGCTAAGCACGTCATTGACTCTAAGGAAAACCTTGTCATCAACGGAAGTGGAACTTTAACCATCAATTCCACTAAATCAGCGATTTCATGCGATAAGACCTTTATTGGCTTAGGCGGGACCTTAAACGTTACCGCGATTAAACACGGAGTAACTGGTGATTCCATTTATTTAAATGGAACGATGATCAACGCGATCAATGTTGGTAAAGATGTTTTACATGCGGAAAGCGATTACGACGAAGTGGAAGTAGCTCCAGAATTTAATTATGGAGCAGGTTTTGTCTTTGTTGAAAATGGCGGGCTCAACCTCACCTTAGCCTATGGTGATGCAATCCAAGCCGATAGCTATGTCTATATTAAAGGTGGAACATTTAATCTAACAACCACTCCAACATGGAACAATAATTATGTCGCTACTGAAAATCGAGAAAAAGGAATGTTTGACCGTAACACCCATCAAAAAGTAGCGAGAGATAGTGTGAGAAAAGGTTCTACTTATGCGGTCTTAGAAGAAAGTGTCAAAGGAATTAAAGTTGGAGAAATTGATTATTATCTAGCTTCTGATTTAACCAATGAACTAACCGTTGAAAGTGAGAATTATACTTGTTTAATTGAAGGTGGAACATTCAATATCAACTGTGTTGATGATGCGATTCATGTCAATTCTGGTTCCGCTTTAATATATGGGGGAAATCTCACTATTAATACCAGTGATGATGGTATCCACGCGGATGATAACTTAAAAATTAGTGGTCAAGCCGTCATCGATATTCAATCCAGTTATGAAGGCATTGAAGCTGAAACGATGGATATCTCTGGTGGAGACATTACCGTCAACGCTCTTGATGATGGGTTGAATGCTACCAATTCCTTATTAAGCGAGAGCGCGCAAAAAGAAATTTGCCAAATCAATATCTCCGGTGGACGTCTCGATGTCACTGTCAATCCAAATGGTGATCGCGACGGAATCGACTCTAATGGCGGAATCAAGATTAGTGGTGGCACCATTATTGCTAGAGGCCCAAATAGTTCAATGGCCTGTGCCATCGACGCCTCTAATACCATTACCATCAGTGATGGTATCGTGATTGTGCTTGGCTATGCTCCTGGTTCCTCAAGTGGAAGAGGCGGCCCAGGTGGAGGAGGCATGGGTGAAGGTACTTTGTCTTTAGCGGCAGATATCATCAAAACCCAAAGTTCCTCTAAAGGATTATCATTAGGAGAACATTCGGTGGTTGTTAATGGGGTGAGCATTGAATATGAAAACCTTTATACCTATCAAGGAAACACCACTGTGTTCGCTAAATATAACGCGACTATCAATTAAATAAAAAAGGTTTAGGTATACCTAAACCTTTTTTTCTTATTCATCTTTCATCATGTTTTCAATGACGGAGACCAAGACATCAATACTCTTAGTGCTATAGCCATCATTGTTGATAATCAAATCAGCGTAATATTGACTTGGAGCGATAATTTCTTCATACATTGGAAGAACGGTGTCGAAGTATTGTTTGATGACACTTTCATAAGTCCTTCCTCTTTCTTTGGTGTCTCTTTCAATTCTTCTCACTAATCTTCTTTCTCTAGAGGCAGAGATGAAGACCTTTAGGTCTCCAAGTGATCTTAAGTCTTTGTTGACGAGGGCCATAATGCCTTCCACGATGATTAAATCTTTAGGTTCGACAATTTCAGTTCTATCACTTCTTGAATGAGTGGTGAAATCATAGGTTGGTTTTTCAATGGTCTTCCCATTTTTTAAATCACTAAGTTGAGAGTTAATCATTTTCCAATCGAAGGATTTTGGATGGTCATAGTTGATTTTTACCCTATCTTCGAAGGAGAGATTTCCAAAATCTTTATAATAATCATCGATAGAGATATGAGCGACTTTGTCCTTTGGAAGCTTTTCTAAAACTTTCTTTAAAACATATGTCTTTCCAGAGGCTGAGCCCCCACCTATAAGAATAAGTTTACGCATGTTTATTCTCCTTCACTAATGTCGTGATATAACTTGCTAATTCATCAACACCTTGATCTTTTAAAGCACAGACTTCAAAAATTTTGGCATCTTTATTTCTCATATGGATATTTTGCTGACATCTATCAACGTCGAAATCAAAGATTTCTTTAGTGTCTAATTTGGTGATAACCGCAATGTTACTAACCTCGAACATAAGAGGATATTTCAAAGGTTTATCATCACCTTCAGGAACGCTTAATAACATCATATTGATGTTGCTTCCGGTGTCAAATTCCGCGGGACACACTAAATTACCGACATTTTCTAAGAATAATAAATCGAGATTATCGATATTAAATTCATTAATCGCATCATGGGTCATCTGCGCGGTTAAGTGACAGGCTCCCGAAGTATGGATTTGAATGGAGGGCACTCCTGTGAATTGAACAATTCTTAAAGCGTCTACGTCTCCGTCGATATCCGCTTCCATAACCCCGATTTTAAATTCTTTTTTAAGCTTGTTGATTAAAGACACTAAAAGAGTGGTCTTTCCAGCGCCTGGAGAGGCCATCACATTAATCATATAAATACCTTTATTTTTTAAAATAGAGCGAAGTTCTTCTGCTCTTTTTGAATTTTCTTCAAGTATATCTTCCTTAACTTGAATTATGCGATAATCCATATTATTTCCTATGAGATTTTAGCATATAAGAGAAAATAATTAAATATACCAAAAAGTATATTTCTCATTTATAATAGTGATATATGGAACAAGTGAGAACCATTCTCCTTCACCGCTCTGCCTATATGGATAATGATTTGGAAGCGGATGCTTTAAGGTCATATCTAAAAGACAAAGGTGTTTTTGTTGTTAACCTTATGTCATCCCCAGGTGCTGGAAAGACGACAACCCTCACCAAACTTATCAATTTGATGAAAGATGAGGTGAGAATTGGGGTTATGGAAGCGGATATTGATAGTAATGTTGATGCCATCTCTATCGCTAAAAACACTGGAGTGAAGTCCATTCAACTCCACACCGGAGGAATGTGCCATCTCGATGCGGGGATGACCAAGAATGGTTTGGATGAAATCGATATTAGTGATCTAGATCTCGTCTTCCTTGAGAATGTCGGAAATCTGGTCTGTCCTGCCGAATTTGATACGGGAGCGAGTCTTGATGTCATGATTCTCTCCATTCCAGAAGGAGATGACAAACCTCTGAAATACCCCTTGGTCTTTGAAAAGAGTGATCTTGTCATCATCAATAAAATTGATGCCTTGCCTTATTTCAACTTCGATTTAGATAAATGTATTAATTGGATTAAACAAAGAAACAAAAATGCGACCATCATTCCTATAAGCGCGAAAACTGGCGAAGGAATACTAAAGGTCAAAGAATACTTCATCAATAAATTAAAAACGTTTAAGGAGTAACTATCATGGGTGAACAAAACGAAAAGATTATTTCTATCTATCAAGGCGAACAAGGCTATGAATATGAAAAAGAATACAAAAAATTAGCCAAAAAGATTACCGATGTCGTTGTTCACAAATTAGGAGGAGTGAAAACCACCGATCCTGAATATTGGGGACTTCGAGAAGTTTTAAACATCGACCATGTCCGTCTTCTCAACAAGATGAAACTTCGTAAATTCTATGTTTTCGAAGAACTCATGAAGATGAACAAAGAAGTGGAACCCGCGAAACTCCAACAACTTTTAGATGAGCTTTCCTATATCGGATTTATCGAATATGACTATGGAGATAATTATGGTTTTGAAGCTCCAATCGAAGACGCTCCAAAGATTAAGAGATATCGTTTATCATTCTTCGTTCCTGGTTCCGCGGAATTATTAAATTCCTCAGTGGACCGTATCGCGAAGAATCCTCCAGTTGCTTCTTTCTTTGAAAGAATGACCTTTGTCCCACTCGCTGGAATCACTGAGATGATTCCTCCAGGAGGAGATGGGGTTGGAATGCATGTCATTCCTGTTGAAAAGGCGATTGAAGCAAACAATGAATCAATTCCAGTTGAAAAGATTTCTCACTGGTTAAAGAAATATGAAGGTCATATCTCTGCAGGGATCTGTTCCTGCCGTGCCTCACGCGCAATATTGGGAGATGGCTGTATCGACGATGTCGATGATTGGTGTATTCAACTAGGTGATATGGCCGATTACACGGTCGAGACCGGCAGAGCGCACTACATCAGCAAAGAAAGAGCCTTAGAAATCTTAGAATTATCTGAAAAGAACGGTTTTGTCCATCAAATCACGAATATTGATGGTGAAAATAAAATCTTTGATATTTGTAACTGCGATGTGAAGATTTGTAATGCTTTAAGAACATCCATGTTATTCAACACTCCAAACCTTTCTCGTTCAAGTTTCACCGCGAATGTCACTAAAGCGAACTGTGTGGCCTGTGGCCAATGTGTTGAAAATTGCCCCGCCGGTGCGGTTAAACTCGGTCAAAAACTTTGTAACGCCAAAGGCGAAGAAGTTAAATACCCACAAGCTCCATTACCAGACAAGATTAAATGGGGTAAATATGCTTGGGATGAAAATTATCGTGACACCGCTCGAAAACACGATTCTTATGAAAGTGGAACCGCTCCATGTAAAGTGGCCTGCCCTGCTCACGTTCCGGTCCAAGGCTATTTAAAGATGGCTCACGAAGGAAAATATCAAGAAGCTTTAGCTTTAATTAAAACTCAAAACCCATTCCCAGCGGTCTGTGGTCGCATCTGTAATAAGAGATGCGAAGAAGCCTGTACCCGTGGAACAATTGATAAAGCCGTGAGTATCGATGCAGTTAAGAAATTCGTCGCAGACTTCGATCTTAAAAGCGAACATCGATATGTTCCTGAAAAAATCATTCCTAATACCCACGGTGAATTCCAAGAGAAGATCGCCATTATCGGCGCGGGTCCTGCTGGTTTAACCGCAGCTTATTACCTTGCGGTCATGGGCTTTAGACCAACGGTCTTTGAGAAGAATGAAAAACCTGGTGGAATGCTCAGATATGGGATTCCATCATATAAGCTTGAAAAAGATGTAATCGACGCGGAAATCGAAGTCATCAAAGAGCTCGGCGTGGAAATTAAATGTGGTGTCGAAGTTGGTAAAGACATCACTATTAATCAATTAAAAAAACAAGGCTATGAAGCCTTCTATATCGCTATTGGGTGTCAAGGTGGCCGACGTCCAAACGTTTTAAATGATACCGCAAAAGGAACAGAAATCGCGGTTGAATATTTAAGAGAAGCCTTAGATAAACAAGAAGAATTTAAAGGTGATGTCATCGTTATCGGTGGTGGTAATGTCGCGGTTGACTGCGCGAGAACCGCTCATCGTTTAAATGCTAAATCGGTGACGATGTTTGCCCTTGAAGATAGAGATTCAATGCCGGCTTCTAAAGATGAAATTCGTGAAACCCTAGAAGAAAATATCAAGATTGAAAACTCTTGGGGTCCAAAAGAAATCAAGGTTAATGATAAAGGCCAAGTCACTGGCATTGTCTTAAAGAAATGCTTACGCACCATCAATCCAGAAACTAATGCTTTCTCACCATTATATGATGAAAATGAAATAATGGAAGTCTCCGCTGATAAGATTATCTTTGCCATCGGTCAAGAAATCATTTGGGGTGACTTGCTCAAAGATTGCAAAGTTACATTCTGGCATGGAAATTATCCGCTTGCGGATAAACTTACATATCAAACCGCCGATGATGATATCTTTGTGGGTGGTGATGTCTTCAGTGGTCCAAAATTTGTCATCGATGCCATTGCTCAAGGTCACGCCGTTGCGGATGCTCTCGCCCGTCATGTAAGACCTGATGCTCACCCAACTATTGCTTATAACTATCGTGGTTTCACACCACTTAATAAAGAAGACATCATGCTTCCTGGCTATGATGAAGCAGGTCGACAAGAAGAAGGAATGGATGAATCCATCGATTATAAGAATTCCTTCAAAGACGCTCATAACACCTTAAGTGAAGAACAAGTTAAGATTGAAACTAGTAGATGTCTCTCTTGTGGGGCTGCGGTTGTTGATCCTCATAAATGTATCGGTTGTGGTATTTGCACAACCAAGTGTCATTTTGATGCCATCCATCTCGTGAGAGACCACCCTGAAATGTCAAATATGAGAGTGGCGGAAAAGAAGGTCGGTGGACTCGCCGCCTACGCTTTAAAACGCGCGGTCAAGATTGTCCTACATTCTGGTTCTAAAGAAGCTCGAGAAATGGCTAAAAAACGCAAAGCCTATAAGAAAGCTAATAAAGAATTCCAAAAGACTCACCCCAATACAGGTAACTCCATAGATGCATGAATTAGGAATTGTCGTTCACGTCATTAAACAAGTCGAAGCTTTGGCTAAAGAAAACAAAGTTTCAAAAGTCGTGGAACTGACCCTTGAAGTAGGAGAGGTCTCCGGAGTGGTCAAAGAATATTTTGTCGATGCCTTTGAATGGGCAAAGAAAAGAACTGAATATATGAAGGAAACCAAACTCAATTACATCACCATTGAAGGAATTTCCTACTGTGAGGATTGTAAAGATACCTTCAAGACCACTGAATATGGAAAAACTTGCCCAAAATGTGGAGGTGGACACACCTATCTAATCACCGGGCGAGATGTCTCTATTCGCGATATAAAAGTTATATAAAAAGAGGTATAAATTACCTCTTTATTTTTTCTCATCATTTTTGATGAGGTTTAAATTAACATGACAATATCCATGAGGATTTTTCTTTAGATAATCTTGATGATATTCTTCAGCTTCATAAAAGTTATCTAGGGGTTTAACTTCGATTTGATAATCATCTTTTAAGACGAGTTTAAAATAATCTTTGATCATTAATTTATCATTTTGATCTAGATAATAGATACCAGAGCGATATTGAATTCCTTCATCCTCTCCTTGTTTGTTGATGGAATAAGGATCCACAAATCGAAGAAAATGACCGAGGATATCTTTTAAAGATATGACTTTATCATCATAGATAATTTTTACAGTTTCTGCGTGTTTGGTTAACTGTGATTTAACTTCTTGATATGTGGGGTTTTTGGTTAAACCATTAGCGTATCCACAGGTCGTCGAAATAATTCCTTTTAAGCGAGAAAAATATTCCTCTACTCCCCAAAAACAACCACCTGCTAAAAAGATTATCTTTTCCATGCTGATATAGTATCACAACAAAAAACTTAAATAAATTCGTGAATTCTTAAATAAATTAGGTCTTAGATATTGAATAAAATATTTTTGTTTTATAAAATAAAACTAGTTTTTCGGAGGAATTGAAGAATGAAAGA
This sequence comes from uncultured Bacilli bacterium, assembly GCA_905236535.1. Lineage (GTDB taxonomy): Bacteria > Bacillota_I > Bacilli_A > RFN20 > CAG-826 > RGIG3315. The sequence continues at coordinate 8,442 of CAJOQN010000076.1, read as the reverse complement.
TTTACTTAAAAAGGGTCTTTGTGAATGCTTAGGAACATTTGTTTTAGTGTTCTTTGCTTGTGGTGTTGCCGCTTTAACCGGTGGTGAACTTGTCTCCACATCCTTAGCTTTCGGTTTAGTTATCGTCGCGATGGCTTATTCCGTTGGTAGAATCTCTGGCTGTCACATCAACCCTGCTGTTTCCCTTGGTTGTTTATTAGCCAAAAGAATGACCTTAAAAGAATTCTTAGTCTATGTTTGCGCGCAAATTTTAGGCGGATTCTTAGGCGCTCTCTTACTCTTCGGAGTTGCCAAAATGAGTCAATTAACCCTTGCTGGTAATGCTTGCAACAGCATTATCAATTATGTAAACGTCGGTTGGAATGCCGGTGCGATTATCGGATCTTTACTCGCTGAATTAGTTTTAACCTTCGTCTTTGTTTATGTCATCCTTAATGTCACCGCCAAAGCTAGCGATGCTAATAGACCAGCGGGTTTAATCATTGGTTTAACTTTAACACTCGTTCACCTTCTCGGCATCGGTTTAACCGGAACATCCGTTAACCCAGCTAGAAGCTTAGCGACCGCTTTAGGCGCTTTAATCTTTAACGGTGAAGCAGAACCAATAAAAGAAGTTTGGATTTTCTTACTTGCCCCACTCGCTGGTGGTGCTCTCGCTGCTTTAGTTTATTCCCTTCTTCACAAAGAAAAGAAAGAACAAGCAGAAGAACCAAAAGCCGAATAATTATAAATTATGGTTTTAAAAAATTGTCGCGATTGAGCGACAATTTTTCTTTTTGCTCGTTAGATATAGCAAAATATCACCTATTGTATTAAAATAAGTTTAATCAATTTTTTCGGAGGATTATTCATGAAGAAAAAACAAATTTTTCCTATCTTTGTTTTAGCCACTGTTTTAAGCGCGGGTGCTCTGATGGGATTAGCAAGCAAAAAAGAAATGAAAGCCGCTTATGCTGCAGTTTTACCCTCTTATAATGGATCAATTGCTATTGAGCTTCAAGATGTAGGTGAAGGTAATTATTGGGATAATGATAACGCCAAATTAGCCGCTCATATTTATAACAATAGTGATGCTGGAGAGATGGGCGATTTATGGACTGGTTTAGTTCAAACAACACCTGGCACCCACCATTACATTCTTCCTTACACAACCTCTAATTATTTTGATCCATTCGCGGGCTCAAATACGGTCGTTGATTTTTATCGCTTTAATCCTGAGGTTACCAATGCTGCAGATGGATATTCTCAAGGCAAACAATGGAATTCCGCTCTTAATTTGACAATGGGCAATGTTGTTTATGTCTATGATTGGAATGTTGCCTCGATGGTGAGATATTATGTAGGCGCCGAATCTGATAGTTGGAGGGGCTCCGCAAATTTCATCTTCCGCAACGCGAAAATTAGTGGTGACACCTTTGAAGTTTATGGTGACATCAACCTTGGAGAAAATGATGAATTTAAAATTCTTGTTCCGCTTGAAAAAATGTATTATTATGCCAATTATTCAACTCACTCTTCTTTGAGTGAAATTATCGTTGGTGATCAAAGCAATAACATCAATTGTACAACCGCTGGAACATATTCGATGTTCCATAATATCAGCACTCATAATACTTATGTCACCACTCCAACATTAGCATCCGCTGACGAATGGGCGGAAGACTTCTTGGGCGCAAATTGTGCGGCCACCAAAAGTGGATGGAATGGATTTGCGGCTTCTTATTCTTCCTTAAGTTCTTCTGTCAAAGCTTTATTTGTCGGAGAAGAACACGTCGATAAAGATGCTGAAACTCCCACTTATTATCAAAAAGCTATTCAAAGATATGACTACATTCTTGAGCTTTATGGCACTAGTGCATATAACGACTTCATGGGTCGAGTGGAGGCTGGTAGAGTTGTCCCACATGCGACCAATGGTCTTTTAAGCCCACTTCACAATAACCAAAGTGTTCTCATCATTTCTCTTGTTTCGGGAATGATTATCATCTCGGTGACTGGACTTTACTTCGCATTAAGAAAAAGACCTCAAGCATAATTAATTTTAAATTAAAATAAGACTCCACCTTGATAAAAGTGGAGTTTTTTAAATGGGAATGAGATATATTTTTGTCCCTTTTAGATTGATAGGTATTGTAAATAAATAAATCTTCGACTATTATTTTTTTAGTGAGGGAATTGATACATGAATAAACAGTTAGGGGTTCTTTTATCTATCTCTTCTTTACCATCGAACCATGGAATCGGAGATTTTGGTGATTCTTGTTATCGCTTCATTGATTGGTTAAGCGAAAACAAATATCAATATTGGCAAGTCTTACCAATAAACCCTTTAGGACCTGGATATTCTCCTTATATGTCAACTTGTTCCCACGCTTTAGAATATCGTTATATCTCTTTAGATTATTTAGTTAAGCAGGGTCTCTTAGACCATGTTCCCTCTCATCATAAACATTGTGAAGAAGTGGATTTTTATGATGTTGGAAATTTTAAAAAGAAACATCTTTGGAAAGCTTATTTACGCTTTAACAAAGCGCATCCTGAAACCCTCCATAAATTCAAATTCCGGGAGCCATGGGTCAATGAATATGCGACTTTTGAAGTCTTTAAAGAACTAAATGATGGCAAGACTTGGAATGAATGGAAAGAAGAAGATTTAAATTATTTTAAAAACCATAACAATCCTCCAAAGCATCTTTTAAAAAAGATTAACTTTGTTATCTTTCTCCAATACATTGCTTTAAAGCAATGGAAAGCGATCTTAAACTATGCGAGAAAGAAGGATATCAAGATTATTTGTGATATGCCTTTCTATGTCGGATTTGATGGGGTCGAATGTTGGCTTCACCGCGATCAATTCTCGATTAACTCTGATAATAAACTCTTCGAAGTTGGAGGAGTGGGACCTGATGCTTTCTCCGATGTTGGTCAACTATGGGGCACTCCGATCTATAACTTTGAAAAGATGAAAGAAGATAATTATCATCTTCTCATCGAAAGAGTGGGATATCTCGCTAAATTGTGTGATTATTTACGCCTTGATCACTTTAGAGCCTTTGACACTTATTATGTCATTCCTGCGAAAGATGAAGATGCGCGATTTGGTCAATGGAAACTTGGTCCTGGCCACGAATTCTTCAACCTTCTTTATAAAGAATATCCAGATATTAATTTAATCGCTGAAGATTTAGGTGATCTTAGACCAGAAGTCTTAAAACTCAGAGATGATTTCGATCTCCCAGGAATGTTCATCTGTGAATTCACCATCTTTGATTTAAATAATTTAAGCACGAATAGACAAATTGTCTATCCGGGCACCCACGATAATGAAACCTTATGGGGTTGGTATCAAAATCTAAATGAAGCGCAACTTCAATTTATTGAAAAGAGACTAAAAGTCTCCAATCGTAATAAACTCTATGATGAGATTGTTAAATATATCTTCACCATTCCTTCACTCATGACCATTTTCCAACTTCAAGATTTATTAAAACTTGATAATAAAACGAGAATGAATTCCCCTGGAACAATAGGATATCCAAACTGGACTTGGAAGCTTAAAGATTTCTCGTTTACGAAAAAAATTAAATATCCAGATTATTCTTGGTTTAAATAATTTTAAAAACACTAATAAAAATTGTTTCCTTGTGTTAATATAATTGTTACGGAGAAAAAAATGCCTAATTGTCGTAATTGTGGTTCGAGAATCTCGAAATTTGATAAAGATTATTGCCCCATCTGCGGGTGCAAAAAACCTCTTGAAGGGGTACAGTCTGAAACGGTGGAGATCACCTCTCAACTTGATTTGAATAACGCGGATATCAAAGTGAAATTCAAAAAGAGATGGCTCGCCTCTCTTCTTGCCTTTTTCTTTGGTCCATTAGCTTTACCAATGTTCTATTTAAGCCATTATAAACAAGGCTTTATCTATCTTGGAATCAACATTGCTTTATTTTTAGCCATTTTCCTCCCTTTAGTGTTTGTTAATCAATTAATCTTAGGACTTATCATTTCTCTTTCCATCCTTTATATTGCTTCGATTGTGATGGGAATATATATTCTCATCAAACCATCTTTGAAAGATGGAAACGGAGAATTGGTGAGATAATGCAAAGATATATATCATCATCTAAAGAGAGACCAACGGTCTCTAAAGATGATATTCATCATATTAAAAATGTTATGAGAGAGCGTCGTGGAGACGCTTTTGAAATTGTTTTTGATCAAAAGATTTATAAGATGGAAATCACCTCTTTAGAACCTTTCAGTTATAAAATCGTCGACATTGACTCCACGAATAACGAATTAAATAATGACATCACTTTGTTCTATGTTTTATCAAAAGGCGATAAAAATGATTTCGTCATTCAAAAAGCCACTGAACTTGGAGTCAAAAGAATCGTTCTTTTAACATCTTCAAGAAGTGTCATAAAGATGAATCAAGAAGACTTTGACCGTAAAAAGATTCGTTATGAAAGAATTATTAAAGAAGCCAGTGAACAATCAAAAAGAAATGTGGTTCCGGAAATCATCGGATTATATTCCATCAACGATATTCCTTCCTCTTTATTATGTGATGATAATTATGTCGCTTATGAAAAAGAGGATGGAAAGACCTCTTTCCTCTATGAGGAATTAAAAAAGATAACAAACGAATCTTTAAGTGTCCTCATCGGGAGCGAAGGCGGACTAAGCGAAGAAGAAGTGGAATGCTTAATAAAACAGGGTTTTAAATCCATTTCATTAGGAAAAAGAATTCTGAGAACGGAAACCGCGGCAATCTACGCTTTAAGTATTTTGGCTTTTATGTTAGAAAGAAAATAGATATGGAAACGATTTATTCTCTTTTAGAAAAATATCAAAAGAAAAGAAAAGCTTTTTATTCCAGTTCGGAATATATCTTTTTCTTAGAAAATAGAGAAGCCCTCGCTAAAAACTCTCGTTTCTCTTTTTTATATGATAGTGATGACGATGATTTTGGAGTCATGAGAGCGAATATCATCATTTATTCATACCTCAATAAAAAGAAGATGGATGTCGAGATTAATTCATTTAAAAAAGAATTAAAAAAAGGAAATGATGTCGATATCAATGCCCTTCGAAAAGCCTTAAAAGACTCCCTTCCCCATTTATATCATCTTCAAGAAAATAACGCGAAGATTTATATTCCTTTTTTCCCAAGAGCTTTAAATTCTTTATATATCAATAATCCTGAGAAATTAGTAGTGCCCCCATATGACGCGTTGATGTCTTCTTTTTCTCGTTCGATGATCGACCCATTTGATACATACGGGTATCATTTATATAATTCCTCATTTACGAGACTAGTCCTTGTTAAAGAAGCTCCATCTAAAAAAGAAGCAGCGTTTTTCCATTATGACACGAACACTATTTATTTCATCAACGATGAAGGTCGCCTTGATAACAAATTAGTCCTCTTTGATAAATATTTATCCAAAAAGAATACCTCGCACATCTTAGAGAGAATAAGTGGAGTTATCGATGCCTATTTTAATTTTGATAGAACCAAAATGATTGATGAGCTTCGCGACAATAAATTCATCTCTGGAAGGATGATGGCCCTCATCAGAAAGACCATGGAATATAGCGATGACATTTAAAATCATTTCTTTAGGATGTAAGGTTAATTCATATGAGTGTAGCGCGCTTCGCTCGCTTTTAATTTCAAATGGTCTAGAAGAATCAAAAGATGATAATGCTGATGTCGCTATTATCAATACTTGTTCAGTGACCGCGACCGCGGATCAAAAATCTCGTCAACATATCAGAAAGCTAAGAAAATTATATCCTAACGCGATTATCGTAGTGATGGGTTGCTATAGCCAAAACCATCATAAATATATTTACGATGAACTTGATGCTGATATTGTCGTTGGAACTTCAAATCGTGCAAAAATCCCATCATTAATCCATTCTTTTAATGAAAATCATCAAAAAATCGATGCGACCGAAGAGAAACCTCGCTTTTTTAATTATGAGGAAATGGGAGTTACTTCTTTCTCTGAAAATGTCCGCGCTTATCTCAAAATTCAAGATGGGTGTGATAACTTTTGTTCTTATTGTTTGATTCCTATCACTAGAGGAAAATCTCGCTCAAGAGATAAGAATCACATCATTGAAGAGGCTAAATATTTAGTCTCAAAAGGATATCAAGAAATTGTTCTTACCGGCATTCATGTCGGAGGATATGGAAAGGATTTAGTAGGTTATTCTTTTTCAGACTTGGTCTCTGATTTATCGTCTCTTGAAGGACTTAAATCTTTACGTATTTCTTCCATTGAAGAGAGTGAGATTGATGAGAAATTAATCACTCTTTTAAAAGAGAGAAAGAATATCGCTAAACATATGCATATTCCTCTTCAAAGTGGTTCTTCAAAAGTCTTAAAAGAAATGAATCGTAAATATGATAAAGAAGCTTTTATCGCTAAACTTCATAAAATTAGAGAGATGGTTCCAGATATTGCTTTAACCACCGATGTTATTGTGGGATTTCCTAATGAAAGCGATGAAGACTTTAACGAGACTATTCAAACCATTAAAGAAGCAGGGTTTAATATGTTACATGTCTTCCCATTTTCTAGAAGAGAAAACACCAAAGCCTTTTATATGAAGAATCAAATATCCCCAGAAGTTAAATCAGAGAGATCACATATCCTCTTAGACTTATCCAAAAGATTATGGGATGAATATCTTGATAAATTTAATAATCAAGAAGTAGAAGTCCTTATTGAAGAATATGATGAAAAAGAAGGTCTTTATAAAGGGCACACGACCAATTATCTTGAAGTTAAAGTTAAATCTGATCATAATATTGTGGGAAAATACATTAAAACTATATATAAAAAGTTAGATAATATCGAATAAAATTTAAGAACTTTAGAACTTGTCTAAAAAATGTTGAAATTTTTCTATTCTTAGACCTATAATATAGAGGTTCGAGAAAAGGAGAATATCAAATGGCAGTCCCACAAAGAAGAACGTCCAAGACTAGAAAAAGATTAAGAAGAACCCATTTCAAACTCCAAGCTGAAGGCTTAGTCACTTGCCCAAATTGTGGTGCGATGATTAAATCCCATCATGTTTGTCCAAAATGTGGTTACTATAATGGTAAAGTCCAAGTTAAGGATGGAAAATTAGTTAAATAAAGTCGGTGCTACGGCTTTATTTTTTTATGGTAAAATAAAAATTAGGAGATCAAACTATGAAATATAATAAATTAATTGACCACACCCTTTTAAAAGCGGAGGCAACGGAAAAAGATATCAAGAAACTTTGCCAAGAGGCTAGAGAACACGATTTCATGTCGGTCTGTGTTAATCCAGCCTATGTTCCCCTTGCTAAAAAAGAACTTCAAGGTAGCGATGTTAAAGTGTGCACGGTTATTGGATTCCCATTGGGAATGAATAGACCAAAGATCAAAGTTATGGAAGCCAAACTCGCGATTAAAGAAGGGGCGGATGAAGTCGATATGGTCATCAATGTTGGAGCCCTTAAAGCTCGTAAGAATAAATATGTCCAAAAAGAAATCGCTTTAGTTAAAAAAGCCGTGGGTGATCACATCTTAAAAGTTATCATTGAAACCTGCTTATTAACCGATAAAGAAAAAGTTAGAGCGTGCGAACTTGCAAAAGCCGCAGGTGCGGACTTCGTCAAAACTTCGACTGGCTTCTCCACTGGTGGAGCGACCGTTGAAGATATTCGATTAATGAGAAAGACAGTCGGACCAGAGATGGGTGTCAAAGCCAGCGGTGGAGTTAAAACTCACCAAGACTTATTAGATATGGTTGAAGCGGGAGCGACCCGTATCGGAACATCTCGTGGATTAGATATTATCTAATTTATCGATATGATTTATAGGTCCTTTTCCTAAGAGGAAGAGGATTTTTTATTTTTTAAGGTTGCAACCAATTAGATAAATTGATATATTACTAAATGCGTGTTAACGGAACACGATTAAGGAGGTGAAGAAACATGCCAAAAACACTCGTTCGTGAAAACGAATCATTAGACGACGCCCTTCGCCGCTTTAAACGTCAAGTTAACAAAGCTGGAACAATCCAAGAAGCGAAAAAGAGAGAATTCTATCTTAAGAAATCCTTAAAAAGAAAACTTAAGAGTGAAAACGCTCGTCGTAAAAGAAGAAAATAATTTAAAGGGTCTTGAGACCCTAATATCGCGGAGTAGAGCAGTTGGTAGCTTGCAAGGCCCATAACCTTGAGGTCGGAGGTTCAAGTCCTCCCTCCGCAACCATTTAAAAGATAACGAGATGATACCTAAAATCATCTCGTTTTTATTATATTTAGAGGCTTTTTCCTCATTTTATGTATCTTGGAGTACCTTCAGAAGAGGAAGAAAGACCATCGATACAAGCGCTCGTAAGGTTCGCGTAGCATACCGGTAGTTAAATAACTTAAAGTGCAACTA